>NZ_JAHREU010000002.1:12768-233358 GCF_020883145.1 Microcoleus sp. CAWBG27 | reverse complement strand
ACAATCAAATAGGTTCGTAGTGAGGACTTTAGTCCGCATCCATAGAAGGACTAAAGTCCTTAGTACAAACAATCAAATAGGTTCGTAGTGAGGACTTTAGTCCGCATCATAGAAGGACTAAAGTCCTTAGTACAAACAATCAAATAGGTTCGTAGTGAGGACTTTAGTCCGCATCATAGAAGGACTAAAGTCCTCACTACAAACAATCAAATAGGTTCGTAGTGAGGACTTTAGTCCGCATCCATAGAAGGACTAAAGTCCTTAGTACAAACAATCAAATAGGTTCGTAGTGAGGACTTTAGTCCGCATCATAGAAGGACTAAAGTCCTCACTACAAACAATCAAATAGGTTCGTAGTGAGGACTTTAGTCCGCATCCATAGAAGGACTAAAGTCCTCACTACAAACAATCAACAAAAGCCTCCCATAATAATTGGTAAATTGTAGCTTATGCTAATAGCGCAGTATTTGTGGGAATTAATTTTATTTCTGATTATTATAGTCTGCCCAATTCCCCTAAGCTTGTCTCTGACCTTCGAGAATCAAAAGGAAAACAGTAACTATTCATTTCCTCATTTTATTCTCGTACTTTTGACGGGATGGAGTATTGCACAAATTTGTATAGGTTTGATTTTAGGAAGTGCCGATCGCCTAAATCTGGCTGCGGTCATTCTAGCAGAAATGTTGATTTGTGCGATCGGCTTAATTCTGATTTATGCCAAAAACCAGAAATCTTTTAGCTTCTCGCAGTGGCAGATTCCCCAACTCAAGCAACCTCTCAACCCATCCGAACTCCTAATCATTGGTGCCACCGCATTTGCAGGATTTGTGTTGTGGGAAACCCTAGCAACTAAACCCACAACAAATTATGACTCATTGTGGTTTCACCTACCTGTAATTGCCAGATGGTATCAAACCCACTCATTTACATTCTTAGATGCCGCCGGAAATTGGATTTTTGAACACGAGCAAGCCCGAGTATATCCCTACAATTGGCACGTCTTGTCTGCTTTGTGCGTACTCCCCTTCAAAGAAGACTTTCTCACAGCTTTTCCCATGCTAATTGCCTGGGTACTTGAAGGAATTGCCGTCTATCTATTAAGTATAAAATTTGGAGCAACGAGATTTTATGGCATGGCAGCAGCATCTTTAGTATTAACAGTACCGATGATGCTCAACCAAGTTAACACCATTCACCCAGACTTACCGCTAGCTGCGATATTTACAGTCGCTTTATATTTAGGTTTATCCTATCACAGCAGCCGATCGCAATCCGAGCTATCCCTATTTTTGGCATCTGTAGGAATGATAGCCGGAATTAAAATCACTGCCCTAGTCTATGCAGCCTCACTTTTAGGAGGATTAGCAATATTAGAAATTAAAAAATTCATCGTTAATAAAAATTCTACAGGGACTAATTTTAGAATTCGCCACATCAAGCCAGTCTTGGTGTGCGGCATACTTTGCTGCTTGTTTTTAGGAGGTTTTTGGTATGCGAGAAACTTGCTGCACATCAATTATCCTGTTGGTGATTCCCGCGAGATTAACATTCCCTTACAGCCTGTTCCCCCACCGTCTCCCGTAACGCCGCCAAAACCTCCCGCAGCATCTCCAAAACCTCCCGTAGCATCGCCAAAACCAAGCGTAACGCCGTCACCCACACCTCCCGTACAGCAGCCAACACCTACCATACCTGCGCCTTCAGCTTCGCCACTGTTGAAGATTTGGCAAAGCACTTTAGCCGCTCAATTTAATCCCAGCAATATTTCCCACTGGCAAATATTTGGCTTGCAAGTCCTGATTAGATTGCAACTGCCATTTCTGGCGATCGCACTTCAGGCCTTAGCAGCACCTCTGGCTTTGACCCAAGGTAAAACCAGAATCAATCAAAACAATATCATTTTAACCGTAGTTCTCGCCAGCACCGCAATTCTGTACGTCATTACACCTTACACCTCCGGTACAGCGGGAGAGTCTATTGGTCAACTCAGCCCTTTACTCGGCTTTAATCTCAGATACGGCTTTCCCTTTTTAAGCTTACTGGCGATCGCAGCAGCAGCAACCGCAACTCTGCTCAAAACTCGCAAGCAAGTAATTATAGCAGTTGTTTTAATTAGCAGTATTTCCGGAATTATTAGCAACACAATTTTTGACCTGATTAAAAATGCTTCTTTTACCGGAAAGAGTATTGTTTGGGGAAGCTGGTTAATTGACAGGTTTAAATCTAACTTCGCGGAAGCCATCAATGTGGTAATGAAGATATTAGCGCCCAGTTGGCCAGATTTAGGAATCTACCCATTAATTTATGTTGGATTGCTGCTGCTAGCTGGGATTTTATTTAAGCGCAATGCTAGCTTGATTGGCTTGAAAAATCTACTCGCCAGCTTAAAAAAGTCGAGTTACATAATGATAATTTGTGTCTGCATAGCATTGATGGTAAGTGCTAGTTGGGTGGCGAGGGAAAAGCGAGACGTTGCTCGCGCCGAACTGTATCGCGGCATTTACGAATATATTGATAAAAATACAGTACCAAATGAAAAAATCGGCTTCTTTTTAAGTTACCGCAGCTACCTGTTTTACGGGAGAAAGTTGGACAGACAAGTTTTGTATGTGCCGTTTAGAGCCGATCGACTTCCGCAATGGATGGACAACCTCCACAAAAATAACATTAAGATGGTAGGATTCGGGCCCTTAACTGATACAGACGAATACACCAAACTAGCTTTATCTTGGCTGACAAGTCCCGAGGGCCCGTTGCAACCAGTTTTCGGCAAAGATTTTAATACTGAGTCGGTTCTGTATCGCTTAAAATATTAAAATATATACAGGTACGTTGTTGGGCTTGAGCCTCCTTATATTTATTATATAGTAAGCGCCGTCTCATCAAAAAATCTATTTACAGTCATATAGCCTTTCTGAAAAAGATGAGGTATGAATGACATCCTATATAAGCACTAAACTAAGGAATGAAAAATATATAACTTGCACAATTAAACTCCAGAAGCCTTGATGCTAGCTAAAGTATTCCTGAATTAGTAACATTATTTATTTTTCATTACCAAGAAGGGCTAAAGCCCAACAACGTACCTCATGTTTCTGAACTCTCATGAACCAAACTAAAACTCTATTTTCAATTATAGTTCCGACTTACAATCGCCCCGAGCAATTAGCGCAGTGTCTTCAGTCTTTTGTTGAACTAGAATATCCGCGCGATCAGTTTCAAGTGATTGTCGTCAACGACAGCACCGAAATATCTGTAGAAACTACAATTTCCCCTTTTCAAAATGGGTTAAATCTCACACTTCTGACGCAACCCAACTCAGGCCCCGCAACGGCGCGAAATACTGGGGCTTTTGCAGCGGAGGGCAAATTTTTAGTGTTTGCAGACGATGACTGTACTGTGGCGGCAGATTGGCTGCAAAATCTAGAAAAGCGATTTCGGGAAACACCAGACTGTTTGATCGGAGGTCGAACTGTCAACGCGCTGCCAGATAATATCTATTCTACTGCCAGCCAGCAACTGATCGATTACCTTTACAGTTATTACAATGCTATTGGCGATCGCGCACAATTTTTCACTTCTAACAATTTTGCCCTTCCCGCTGAGGCTTTCGAGAAAATCGGCGGGTTTGATATGAGTTTTTCGCTGGCGGCTGGAGAAGATAGGGAATTTTGCTTTCGGTGGCTCAATTTGGGAGGCCGCGCGGTATATGCTCCCGAAGTGACAGTCTATCATTACCACGCACTAACTCTGCGGAAATTTTGGCGGCAGCAATTCAATTACGGTAGAGGTGCTTTTTTGTTTGGGGAAATTATCTCGAAAAGTGGGGCTAAGGGGAAACGGCAACATCCGTCATTTTATCTGAATTTGCTAATTTATCCATTTTCCCAGGGATCGGGTATTCAAAAGCTATTAATTGCTGCTTTGTTTTTGGTTTCTCAGGCGGGAATTGCGGCGGGGTTGTTTTGGGAGAAAAATGTTTTTTTTGAGGAATAGAGTTTGTGGATGGGGAGCTTCAGTTTTAATAGGATCGGAATGATTTAACCACAGAGAGCGCAGAGGACACAGAGAGAAAATAGAGAGATTAATCCAAGACGATGCTACCGGATTTTATATAATTCGTGGCTGACTCACCAGAGAAGTACGAACTATTGTCTGCTTTGTTTTTGGTTTCTCAGGTGGGAAGTGCGACAGTTTTTTTTTTGGAAAAATGTTTTTATTGAGAAATAACATGAAGTTCATTAAAATAACCATTATCGGTTCGTAGTGAGGACTTTAGTCCGCAAAAAAAATAGGAATCAACTCCTCAATACAGGTTCGTAATAAGGACTTTAGTCCGCAAAAAAAGAGAGGACTGAAGTCCTTGCTACGAACCTTTTCGTAATGAGGACTTTAGTTCGCAAAAAAAGAGAGGACTGAAGTCCTTGCTACAAACATTTTTTGGGAAAAGAGAGGACTGAAGTCCTTACTACGAACCAATTTATGATTACACAAATCCGTGTTCTGCTAAGAATTCCGGTGTAATTGTTCCTAAACTGTTGATGGCGGGGGTTTCTTCCCAGGGTTCGGGATGGGCTTGCCGGCCGCTGCGGAGAAATTTGGCTACATATTTGCCTAGTATGTCTGCTTCTAAATTAACTAAACTTCCCGCCTGCAAATAGCTGAGGTTTGTCTCGGAAAAACTGTGCGGAATTACGGCAACTTCAAACCAATTTCCGTCAGCATCGCAATCTGCTACGGTGAGGCTGATGCCGTTGACGGCGATGCTGCCTTTGGAAACAATGTATGGTGCAATTTGACGCTGCCATCCTGAATTGGCTGTTGGTGGGGCTGTAAACCTCATCTCCCAAGCGTTGGCGGTTTGGGTGGATGTGGCTAAAGTGCCGATCGCATCTACGTGCCCCGTCACAAAATGTCCGCCCAATTTGCTACCGGCGCGCAGGGAACTTTCTAGGTTTACCCAAGCATCGGGTAATGCTCCCAAAGTAGTGCGGCGCAAAGTTTCTGGGGAAGCGATGGCGACAAAACCTTGGGGCAGAACTTCTACTACTGTCAAACAAACTCCATCTACTGCTACGCTGTCGCCAACGGCTAAATCTTGTAAAATCTGGTAGGAGTTGCTTGAGGTGCAGGAAATTTGGAAGTAATCGTTGCCTAACGATTTCAGCTTTCCGAGAGATTGAATTAGTCCTGTAAACATAGTTATTTTTTTCTAGTCGATCGCTTATTTAAATCAAACCAAAGGCACAAACAAACCAGACACATCAGCTTTTGCTGTCCCTTACCAAGAATAATGGGTTTAAAGCCTCCTCCTTCGAGGGGAAAATAAAACAAAATTATTCACTGTTTCAATCCTCTGACTTATAGGTAGAGGTCGCTCTCCCACGGTCAACTGTCAACTGTCAACTGTCAACTGTCAACTGTTGAAGCCCCCTCCTTGAATCTTCAATCCGAAAATCGAAAATCAACAGTCCTCAATCAGTTGTAGATTCAGGCGAAGATCGAGTCATACTTGATTTAGATCATCTATTTATGTCCAAGTTCTCTGCCGCCTTGCAGTGTCTTAATTCTATGAGGCCGATCGAATGATTGAAATGAAAGTCGCTGGAATTGCCTTAGATGCAGCCACGCGCAGCCCTATTGTCCTATTGAGAGACGCTACAGAGCGTCGCGCTTTGCCTATTTATATCGGTCAGGAGCAGGCAAAGGCTATTATTAGCGCTCTAGAAGGTCACAAGCCTCCTCGACCTTTAACTCACGATTTGATAGTCAATTTCCTAGAGGCCTGGAGTCTTACCTTGGAGCGCATAGTGATTCACTCGCTGCAAGATAACACGTTCTATGCCGTGCTGATTGTCCGTCAGGGTGAAGTGAAAAAAGAGATCGATGCCCGTCCCAGCGACGCGATCGCCATAGCTCTGCGGACGAATAGCCCCATCTGGGTGATGGAAGAAGTCGTCGCCGATGCTTCTATACCGGTCGATCGAGATGCTGATGAGGCCGAACGCCGAGCTTTCCGAGAATTTATTTCAAACCTCCGTCCAGAGGATTTGATCAAAAGAAGCGGCTTGGGCCAGGGCGAAACTTCGTCCTAAAATCTATGCGCTATCGACGGTTTGGCAAAACGGAGTTGCACCTGTCTGTTTTTTCGTTGGGAACCATGCGCTATCTGGCTTCTGAGGAAATTGCCTGCCAGACTGTACGGCAGGCGGTATCTCAGGGAATCAATCACCTGGAAACGGCGGCGGGTTACGGTTGTAGCGAGGAATATCTGGGCGCGGCCCTCGCATCTGGTTTGTCTGTCGGTCGATCGCGCTTCCACGTCACCACGAAAATCCCTCCTGGGGACGATGCTGCTGCAACGGAACGCTGCATCGACTCGTCTCTCAAACGCTTGAATTTAGACTATATCGATTGTCTGGCAATTCACGGTTTGAATGCTTGGGAACATTTGGCTTGGGTGCGATCGCCCACAGGCTGCATGGAAGCTGTACGCAAAGCCTTGGCTGATGGCCGAATTCGGCACGTCGGTTTCTCGACTCACGGGCCTCTGGATCTGATTTTGGCTGCTATAAATACAGATTTATTTGAATTTGTCAATCTGCATTATTACTATTTTTTTCAGCGCAACGCCCCGGCAGTTGAACTCGCCAAGCACAAAGATATGGGCGTTTTCATCATTTCTCCGGCAGACAAAGGAGGGCAACTCTACACGCCCCCAGAAACTCTCGCACAATTGTGTTCGCCTTTCTCGCCTTTGGAGTTGAACTATCGGTTTTTACTGAGCGATACTAGAATTGGAACTCTGAGTGTGGGGCCTGCAAATCCGACAGAATTAGAGCAACCTCTAAAATATGCCGATCGCGACTTTCCCCTCACCCAGGCCGAAATTGCTGCGTTTGTGAGGCTGGAATCGCTGATTGCCGATCGTTTGAAAACTGACAAATGCAGCCAGTGCTACGCCTGTTTGCCTTGCCCGGAAAACATCAACATTCCTGAAGTATTGCGGCTGCGGAATCTCGCTGTCGGGTGCGACATGACTGAGTTTGGCAAATACCGTTATGCTATGTTTGAAAATGCCGGACATTGGTTTCCTGGAAGCAAAGGCAACCGCTGCACCGATTGCGGCGAATGTTTGCCCAGGTGTCCCGAAGAGTTGGACATCCCAACTTTGCTCAAAGACACTCACCAGCGACTGAATGGCAAAGCGGGCAGGCGGTTGTGGGATTGAACACCAGTTGACAGTTGACAGTTGACAGTTGACAGTTGACCTGTGGTAGGGGCGGTGCCAAGAGTGCCCGCCCTCTTAGTTCATAGTTCAAAGTTCATAGTTGACAGCAACCTTTAGCTGGAAGGAAGAGGATTGGAGTAATGAATCATCTTCTTTTAATTTCTTCCGATCGGGCTTGGGGCTTTCAACCAATTCTTTCTGGTAAAAAAACTAAATAACAAAATCTGGTTGAAGAGCCAGAAACTTTATTTCTATGACAATACCCCAGTTATTTTATTACTTTCTTCGAGCCAGCGAGAGCCAACATTTTTCTGATGGGTGATTAACGGAACTCTCTCTAAAATCTCAACTTCCCAATCTCAACTTGATACTTCCAGATTAATATCCCGTGTCATCTACAAACGATTCAGCATTTACTACTATGGCTCAAACTCAGTTAAACGACAGCCAGCAAAACTGTTCGGAGCTTACTAATTTTGGGACTTCCGAAAGAAGATTGAAAGCAGTTTTCAGACCTTCTACCTACAACTTGTCTGTCACCAGAAAACAATTAATTGGATTGCTGGCTTTACAAACCATCTTGCCAGTCGGATTAACGGGAGCAGCACTTTGGCTAACATCAACTGTTGGAAGCAGCGAACTGCAAAATCAAGCTAAATCTGAACTGAGCCTTAGTGAAAGTAACTACAATCTTAAACTCGATCGCGCTGCATTCAGTTTGCAAAACTCCTCTGACAGCAAAACGATCGCCCAAATAGCCTCAGCTTATAACAGCGGTAAAAACATATCAAATTTGCGACAATCTGTCAAGGATATTTTGGAAACCCAAGTTAAAACAGGGGAAATAGACAGTGCTGTCTTAGTGGGAAAAAACGGGCAGATTGTAGTTAGCGTCACCCCCAACATCAAGGAAAAAAGTGTTAACCTGCAAAAAATAGTCGATCGAGTATTCGCTGCCAAAAAGCCAATAACCGCCAGCAAAATTATTGCCAAATCGGAACTTCAGAAACAATTGGTATCTTTGCCGCGCGCTGCGGGAGACGGTAGCGTTCTCGTCCGCTACACAGCAACTCCTGTAAAAGATCCCAAAACTAAGACGGTGATTGGTGTCTTAGTGTTAGAAAAAATTTTGAGCCAAACGACGGCAGTTGCTAGCAGCGAAACCATCAATTTACAAAGTGGCGGATATCGCGCTATCTACTCCGTCCCAACTGACGGCAAATTTGTGTTGGCAAGTTCGCAAACATTTACCAAAAATCAAAAGTTGCCAGATTTGCTGGCAGACAAATCGCTGCTGAAATCGGCACTCGCAGCCGCCGGCAAGCCTGTCGCTCAGGAAATGCGAACAGGCAGTAAAACTTATACAGTAGCTGCTCAATCCCTGGACAATTTAGCCGGAAAACCCGCAGCAATTTTAGTGCGGGGAATGCCACAAACTGATCTCGCATCCTGGTGGGTCAATAATTGGCTGCTAGCACTGTCTGTGGCTGCCGCCGCACCCCTGGCCTTGGCAGTAGGAGTCACCCGCCTCCTGGCCAAACCAGCTAACTCAGATTTATTAACAGCAGACGGCAATTCACGATCTAACTCCACCGCCGAAGCGCAGCCACAATCGGTGAAGTGCGTTAGCGAAACCCTAGAAAAGGATCGCACTTCTGACAATTTATCTGACAATTTAAATTTGGGCGAACTCCCCGGTTTATTCCCGAAACAACCGAATTTAGACAGTCAATTAGCGATGGATTTTGAGTATGGAAATTGTGCGGGCGATCGCGCGCAAATCACAAATCCCGAAATCTCGCTAACTGTCCCAACCCCAGTATTGGCAGCCAACTCAGGCTCAAACCACCCACAGCCGACAAATACAGAACCAGCAAAAAGCTCGATCGCCTTAAATCAAGTCCAAGAAGCTTGGCAAGACTTAAATCGCCTCAACTTGGAATTGCAGCGAGAAATACTCGAACGTCAAAAGGTTCAAACAGCCCTGCGGAAGAGCGAAGAACTGCTGCAAGCGATTTTAGACAACTCCACAGCAATGATTCACATCAAAGATGCTGACGGAAAATACCTGCTTACAAACAGCCATTTTGACAATTTGTTCCATATGGCAAAAGAACAAATAACTGGTAAAACCGACGGCGATATTTTTCCTCAAGACAAAGCATCAGTCTTGCGAGAAAATGACCTAAAAGTGATTGAAACCTGTTCGCCCCTAAGCATTGAAGAAGTCATCCCTCAAGACGACGGGCCGCACACTTATCTGTCTCTCAAATTTCCCCTCTGCAACTCCGAAGGTACAGCTTATGCAGTCGGTACAATTTCTACAGATGTGAGCGATCGCAAAAAAGCCGAACTCACCCTAGAAAAAGCCAAAGTAGAACTAGAAATAGAAGTCGAACAGCGCACGGCATTCCTCAAACAAGCCAACCAACTCTTGCAGTTTGAGCTCGCCGCCCGAGCCCGCGGCGCCATTACCGTCAGACAAATGACGGCTCAAGTAGCCCGACACGCCAGAACAGTTGACGGCATTCTCGGCGCATCCCTCGACCTAATTTTTCTAGTGGATCAGTCGGGAAGGTACACTTACGTCAGTCGCACCGCCGCCCAAGCTGCCGGCATGAACCCCAGAGAAATGATTCGCAAAACCTGGCAGGAATTAGGCTGGCCTCCAAACATTATGGAGCGGGTTCACCAACAGTGCGATCGCATATTTGTCACAGCCGAACCCGCCAAAGGCGAAGTAATCGTCCCCACCGCAGCCTGGGGAACCCGCGACTACGAGTACATTCTCAGCCCGGTGTGTGCGACAGACGGTAGCGTGGAAGCGGTGGTAGCCACGCTGCGGGATATCACAGAGCGCAAAGACGCCGAGGAAGCGTGGCAGTTGGCCAAAGAAGCCGCCGAACTCGCCAACCGCGCCAAGAGTGCTTTTCTGGCAAACATGAGCCACGAGTTGCGGACTCCCCTAAACGCAATTATCGGCTACAGCGATATGCTGGTGGAAGATGCCGAGGAGGTGGGCAACTTAGAGGTAGTTTCGGATTTAGACAAAATTCGGACTGCTGGGAAACACTTGCTGCAACTGATTGACGACATTCTCGACATTTCCAAAATTGAAGCTGACAAGATGGAGATTTATCTCGAAAGCTTCGATGTTGGCGGCCTCATCGAGGAGGTGGCGACAACCATCAAACCGTTAATTGAGAAAAACGGCAATACCTTGCAAGTATTGAGTGCCGAGAATATCGGCGCCATGCACGGCGATTTGATGAAAGTGCGGCAGGTAATCCTGAATTTGCTGAGCAATGCTGCTAAATTTTCTGAGAATGGGGCGATCGTACTTACTGTCGAAAGAATTACCAGTGAAGAATTTAAAAATAAATATCAACCGCGAGTTGTTCAAATGTTAATTTTGGATGCTGAATATTTAGTTTTCCGAGTGACAGATACGGGCATCGGCATGACACAAGAACAGCAAGAGCGACTGTTCCAACCTTTCACCCAAGCGGACAATTCAACTACTCGCAAGTACGGCGGTACAGGTTTGGGATTGACTATCAGCCAGCGTTTTTGTCAGATGATGGGCGGTGATATTGAAGTTACCAGCGAGTTAGATTGTGGTTCTACTTTTACGGCTTTTCTTCCTGCTTCCTTGTTTAGGCGATCGGAATTTCAATAATTTTGTCGCAATAAATTATGATAAATCACCAGAAACTCAGCCACAAAAATCAAGTTTTCCGGCGCAGACCTAGCATTTTGACAAAAAGTTTATTTTTGTTCCTAATTGCCAGTTCTACGTGCATCACAACCTTGCTGTGGGGACAATCTGCGGCGTTTTCCCAGCAACCAGTTTGCCCGAGTGGAGATGCTGCCAATTTCCCGTCGCCGCCGCTTTCGCAAACCGAAAAAAGCACGCCGAGTCTGTGGTTGGCTCAAAAACAGTTTGGCGGCAAATTGCTCGATCGCTGGTTTGTCGATCGCAGCAACACATGGGTTATCCTGATCGTCAACCGCCAACTGTGGAGTTTGCTGGATTATATGGAACGCTATCAGTTTGTCAACCGCTTCGGCACAGCTTCCAGCGAGTACGGTTACAACCTGCGAGTTTGCAACCGTCAGGGGACGGCTTTGGCGGTTTATGCGTGCAAGGGCGATCGATCGAGCTGTAAAATAGATTTAGAATCTCTGTCAAATCCGGGTCTTCGAGGTAAATTCAAAGTATTTTAGTAGGGTGCGCTAGTAGCGAGTTGTGTTTTGGGCGATCGATAAATCAAGAGTTCACGCACCCTACATTTGAGCTAATAAAATGTGGTTTGTTATTCGGGCGAAAAAAAAATGAAAACAACCCTTAATCTTCCTGCTGAATTTGAACCTTTTCGTCAAGAAATTGAAAGTTCAGAAAAGCCTGTTATTAAAATCACTTATGAACGCAGGGCGACTGATTTCTGGTCAAGCAAATTTGGCGGACTGCCTTACTTGCCGAAAGGTTACGATTTTCCCAAAGATAGTGATGGAAAATATATGCACCTTTTGGCACAACTCAATTTTGAGGAAATCTTTGCCCAAGTGCCATATTTAGCGCCTTTCCCCACAAAAGGAATTTTGCAATTTTATATTAGTAACAATCTAGGTTGGTATGGAATGGATATAGAGAAGTTGGACAATCAAAAAGATTTCAAAGTATTGTACTTTTTAGAAATTGACAGAAATAATTGTCAAACAGATTTTGCTTTTTTGTTGGATATCAATGAGAGCTATTCAACTTTAAACAATCAAAAATTTAGTGCCTTGCAATTTGTTGACGCAAATAATTGTCCGATTGATAATCCTTTTAGTGAGCATATTTTTGAACGTGATTATTTACCTTTAAAGCACCAATATGTGAATAATTCTCAAGAATGTTTGGCTTTACAGTTTAGTCCTGACAATGAGTGCGTTTGCCCAGAAGACTATCAAATTAATAACTTTTTTGAAGAAGAGAAACTTAAACAATTCTTTGATATAATGGAGGCAGATGATTGCAAATTAAATGATTGGTATTATGCGAATTTATACGAGATTCACCATAAAATAGGGGGATACGGCTACTTTACACAAACTGACCCTCGTGAGTATAGTCCGCAATACCAAGACCATAAAGTTGTACTCTTACACATGATTAGTGATGATGAGATTTGTTGGGGTGATTGTGGAGTAGGTAACTTTTTGATTCGTGCTGAGGACTTAGAAAAATTAGATTTTTCTCAGGTGATTTATAATTACGATTGTTCTTAAAATTAAAATACTAACTCTTCAACCAGTGCTATTTTTTTATTGTTCTAAGGTACGTTGTTGCGTTTCAGCGCTCTTTGGGGGACAGCATTATAAATGCAAAACTGCGATCCTCCTCGCTATTTCATAGATTAAAACAGCGCTGAAGCGCAACTACGTACCTCAATACGTACTTAACCTCTCACTACTTGCCGAATTTCTTGCCAAAGAGCTCGATATTGGGCAATCCCCGCATCCCCGAAAGGTAGCAGAAAGTCGCTGGCGGCAAGAATTTTAGCATCCGGCAGCAACACGGGATTGCTGCGTACATCTGCGGGCAAAGCCTCGGGTTTCATGCCGACAATTATTGGCGAACTAGCCTTAGCCAGCAAAGATAATTGAGGTGCAATCTGAGGCTGCAAGCAAAAATTAATCCATTTTTCCGCTAACGAAACTGGCTTTTTTGATGCGGGTTGTACCCACAAATCTGTCCAAATTGCACTTCCAGAAGCAGGAATTACTACACCAATATTGTTTTGAGTTTGCAACAGCGGCAGTACGTCACCAGATGAACCTACTGCCAGCCAAGTATCACCTAAAATTAACGGTTGCAAGTAAGCATCGGAACTGTAAAGCTTTGCTTGTGCGTGCAGGTTGGCGAGTTCTTGTTTGAGGTTGGGAACTCGATCTAATTGCTGCGTGTTGTAAGATTTCCCGAGTTTTTTTAATGTTAAACCTATAACTTCTCTCGCGCTATCCGGTAGCGAAATTCGATCGCGCAATTCCTCTCGCCACAAGTCACTCCAATCTTTCGGAGTCCACCCCAAAGCCTTAAATTTGTCGGTTCGATAGGCAATTACCGTACTTCCCCAGCGGTAAGGTGCAGCCCAAACTTGACCTTTGGCGTCTAATTGGCCGTCAGCGTTACGCCGGACGAGTTTTTGCCATCTTTCGGGCAATTGCGACCAATTAGCAACTTTAGCAGGATCGATCGGCTGAATCAATTTTTGCCGAATTGCCAAAGTCAGCCAATAATCTCCCAACATCACCAAGTCAGCTTGATTTTTGGCTTCCGGTGTGCGTTTCCACTCCTGTAACAGGGCGAATAATTCTTTTAATTGCCCTTCCTGCGTTACTTGCAACTGCGGAGACGGTTGTAAATCGCGACTAAATTTGCTTGCGAGTTGGGCGGGAATACCGTTTTTGAGCGATCGAATTTTGAGAGTGGGTTTCGAGTCGCAACCTGCCACCAGTTGACTTAAAGTTAGGGTAGCTGCGCCCAAGAGCAAAGACCTTCGTTTCACCTGTGAATCCGCTTTTCTAAATATTGACCGATGTTTTGTGTTCTGCGACCCGGGAAATAATTGTTTGTCGAGTCCGGTAGCCCGCACCGATTTGTCTTATTTCTTTTTCCAACACACAGCCATTGTACTCGCTTCTGCTGCGATCGGAGTCCGTGCTGCTCTTGCCGTCAACTTACCAGAAAGAATTGGTTCAAAGCCCGCCCGCCTTCGAGGGAGAAATTAAAATCAGACTATTGATTACTCGAATCCTCTGGCTTAATGGTATAGCTTGCTCTCGAATTGTCAACTGTCAACTGTCAACTGTCAACTGTTAAACGCCGGTCTTTCCGGGCGATCGCCTGTATCTGTGTTACATTCCTTAATATCAGGAAACCGCGAAAGCCCCACACTCTGCCGTTGGATGACGCTTTTTCCACAACCGAAGTGAAAAATTTCTTTTAAATCCGCAACAGTTTAATAACTACAAAACCCGGTTGCTGTCTCCATAACAATCTCAAGTCCCAAATCGAAAAATGGCAAATTGACTGCCGAGTCAATCTCACACTCCTGGAGGGACTCCCACTCTCAGAAGCCGAGTTTTTTTGTTTTTTTTAACTATGATTGAAGGTTTGAACAAAGTATAGGAGTTAACAAACCTCGTTTCAGAATCCAAGAAAATCTAAAATCTAAAATCTAAAATCCTCAACCTGAGTCTCTAAATCTAGCGTCAGGATTGGGAACACAACAATTACGTCAAAAATTAAATAATTTAGTGATAAATCCCAGTTATGTAAAGATTTCCCTAAAATGTAAAGATATAAGTTACTATCCCGAGGATGACTGTATGGAAGCGCTACGCCAGCAAGTTACAGCATTGACCCAACAAGTCGATGCTCTCTACAAACTCGTAGAAAACCTCAATGAAAAGTTATTGGAGTCCGCCAAGGAGACGAAGCTGGCCCAGCAGCATATGGACGATCGCTCCCTGACAGCAGGAAATCACAAAACCTCTCCCTATCAAAGCTACAGCAATCTCGACGGCATCCTCGGTCACAAGGACATACTGTTAGATGACAGCTACTTCGACAAGAATTCTCAAAGTCTGGAAAAAGAGCTGACTTCCGAAATTCAAATCCAGCGCCTAACAGCTCAGCTAACAGCGGCTTACAATCGAATTGCTGCCTTAGAAGAACAGTTGGTCGCCAAAAGAATGCACTCACACGTAGGCGGGTCTAATTAAATATTGCTGCTGGCGATCGGCATCGATCGAGAGAGAAAAGACAACTTGCGTTGATTTATCCTCGTCTACTTATAGAGTCATTGAATAGAGTGTTTTTGTCTCGCACAATTCACAGTATGAATACTGCTTCAAAGCGAGATATTGTGTAGAATATTCTGTAAATCTGAAAGCAAAAATGCTACAGAAAATGATATAATTATTCAGCCCAAACTAATGTATAGCAATCCTAAATGATTCATGAAGAGTTGTAGGGGTAGTGCCCCCGTGCCTACCCCTTATCTATCGGGGCAACCGGGCTCTTAAAGATTCCCTACAAGAATTATGCAAATGATGCGAGGATTGCTATAGTTGAGCAGCACAACGAGGTTTGCAGCTCGATCGCGCATCTGAATTTTTCATATTTAATGCGTGAGATTCCGAGACGCACGGAAAACGAAAAACCCGGTTTCATTGTGTAATTTCACAGCGGGAGGCAAGGGCCTCCACAGCTTGCAGGAGTTGGGTGGGACTCCAATTCACAGCTAGGCCGCTGGCGATCGCACACGCGCCCGCACCCACACCTTCCTTCACATACCCGCGATCGTAAGCTTGCAGTTGCGGGTAGCGAGAACTCGCAAAACTTAGCTGTGCAGCCAACAAAGGGACACCGCCGATATCCGAGGCGAGTCCTATAGTGTCCCCTGTGGGGTCTTCGGCTACCCAGCGCGTAGTCCCCACCGCGACTTGTTCGGGACGCCATAACAACTCATATTCCGTGGCTAAGGCTTGCATCAAAGCATACACTGCCAGCATTTGCGTGCCACCAGCCAAGAGTACCCCGCAAGTCCGACTCGCGGCGATCGCCATTGCAGCCGTCGCTATCTGCATCGGATCGCCCACCGCCGCTACCAAATCCAGGGGAGTGCTATTTTTTTTGCCGCTTTCCCACCCAGCATTATTCAGTCCCGCTGTCACCGCAGCTAATTTTTGAGCGTGATTGCAGGTAGGGTGAGAACTATTAACCTTGCCCGCTGCTGCAAAACCCAAACCCATTAACACGGCCAAAGCAGTAGTCGTCCCGCCAACTACGCACTCCCCTAAAATTAAATAACTGCCATTAGTTTCGGCGGCCAATTTAGCGCCCCAAATTAATCCTTCTTCCAGCAAATGTTTGACTGTTTCTACTTCCAAAGCATTCCCAGAAGTAAGACACTTTGCCGCAGTACCGCCCAAATCAATTGCAGGTACGGGAGGTGGGAGGGGTAAACCTGCATTAAACAGGTAAAGGGGAATTTCCAAAGCTTCAACTGCGGCGCGAGATATTAGTACCGGTGAGGCACCCGCTTCTAGGGGCGGCAAGGGATACTGCGGCGACGGTTGGGGGCCGTTGTGCAAAAATTCTGCATCGGCCAAACAAGTAAATTGTCGATCGCGCGGGGTTGCTCCTGCTGCCGAAATCCCCGGAATTAAGCCAGTTGCGGTGAATCCTAACACGCAGGCAAATATCGGTTTTTGTCCCCGATGGCGATCGAGCCACCGTTTGCCCCGTTCAATTTCTGTATAAACATGAATCATAAAATTAGTTATTAGTTATTAGTTATTAGTTATTAGTTATTTGTTATTTGTTATTTGTTATTTGTTATTTGTTATTTGTTATTTGTTATTTGTTATTTGTTAAGCTGTCACGCATTTAAATTGCATATTCAGGGCGAGACGCCCACCCTACGAGACGGCGAATTGTTTGTTGACATTCAACTTAAATGCACAACAGCTTATTTTTGATTTTTCTTATATTTGTTGTTATTTGTTGCTTCCCATGCCCCATCCCTCCGCTTCGCCCATGCCCCATGCCCCATGCCCATGCCCCATGCCCCATGCCCCATGCCCTATAACTACTCCTCATAATCGATTAAAACTTGCACCCAGCGCGGCGGCCGCGGAATCGGATTTCCCAAACGATCTAACAGCAACAAAGCTACTAAATGCACTACAAATAAATAGACAATATTGTTAATCAAAATCATCCCAGCGGCGATCGCCCCAATTGTACTCAAACTCGGCACGCTCAGCCAGCCCAGCTTCACAAATACCCATTCCACAATCTCTGTTACCTGGGCGGTTACATAAACCCAGAGATCTTGACCCACCAAAGCTGACAGCAGCCAAAACTTAAAAAAGAAGCCGACAGCACCAATTACCGCCCCCACACTAATAGAGACAGACCAACTCGCTTTGCGCCGCCAAAGTCCTCCCAGTGCAACTCCCATAATTCCAAAAGGAATCACGTATAAAATGCTCCGCGTTGGGCCCATGAGTACCGACAGCAGCAAACCGGAAACCAAAGCTGACATCCAAGCGGCTCTACTCCCCCAGCGCAGGTAAACCAGGGCTATGGGCACCGGGAAAAAAACCCGCAGCAACGGGCCCAGCGGAAAGTAATAATTTATCAGCCAAATCAAGCTAGCGGTACTTGCCAAAAATGCCGTTTCTACGAGCCTCAAAGGCGCTTCTCCAGAGGGGGGCGTTCCCGGCTCCGAATTTTTGCGATCGCCAGCCATTGCTGAAAAAGTGGCGGTTTGTGGCTCATTATTGCTACTGGGTGAACTGCCTGAATTAGACGCGGCATCTGCTGACAAAAAATCACTCATCCGATTTTAGATTTTAGATTTTAGATTTTAGATTTTAGATTTTACAGGACTTACGTGCTACACGTCTGATTCCTGATTTGAAATTTTCCGATTTTAGATTTTACAGGACTTACGTGCTACAAGTCTGATTCCTGATTTGAAATTTTCCGATTTTAGATTGTAGATTTTACAGGACTTGCGTGCTACAAATCTGAATTCCCGATTTTCCGATTTAATATTTTACCATAAAGAATAGGTTTAAAGCCGCAACTCTTCGAGGGAGAAATTAAAATCAGACGATTAATTACTCGAATCCTCATACTTAAAGATAGAGGTCGCTTTTTTACTGTCAACTGTCAACTGTCAACTGTCAACTGTCAACTGTCAACTTTTGAATCCAATCTTCTTCCTTCTAGGTAGAGGTCGCCCTCAAGCGGTCAACTGTCAATTGTCAACTGAATAAAGTTTGATATTTTACGGCACTGGCGTGCCATAAGATTAATTTCCGGTTTCACTATTTGGAGGCCTCGCCACCCAATTTAATATTTTTCGCACAAACCAGGTTTAGGTAGGAACGCCAGTCTTATTTTAGATTGATTTTCTCAGGAAAATTTTCAGCAGCATCATTTTTCAGCTTTGACTTCCTGAATTACAAATACCGAACAAGATGCGTGGTGAACGACATAATTGCTCACACTCCCGAGGAAAGCTTCTGTAAGCCCCGTGCGGCCGCGCCTCCCCACTACTATTAAATCTGCACCCCAAGTTTGGGCGTGTTCGCAGACACAATGCCCCGGATCGCCATCCATTTGGCAGTCAAATTCCACCTCCAATCCTTGTTTGGCTGCGACCTCGCTATAATTTTTCAGCAAACCCTCAGACTGTTTTACCTCCCTTTCCAGCCGCAAACGTTGAGCTTGATAAGCTTGATCCATTAACTCGGCATTCAAGCCCAAATCTACCGGAATTGGCACTGCCGTCTCGCCCAGCGAGTTGACAGTAACGCAGTGAAATAGCATCATCTTAGCTCGATCGATCGAGGCTAATTCTAAGGCTTGACTGAAGACGCGGCGGCCAAGTTCAGAATCATCGACGGCGGCGAAAATTTTCTTAAAACTCACAGCTTTACCTCTGGCGGGAAATCATCAATATCCGTTAGTTAACAGAGAGTGCTGTTGAAGGAGATTCAAATTAACAATCTCTGATACTTCTAGACTAACAGACGTTCCAAGGCGTGTAGGTCGGGAATGCACAAAACGTCACGTTCGCGCTGAATAGTTCCTTTTTTTTCCAGCTTGCTCAGCACTCGCGTTACCGTTTCCCGAGCCAGCCCGCTGAGGCTACTTAATTCTCTGTGCGGCAGGTTGGGAATTTCTGTACCTCCACTGGACATTTTTTTCCCTTGCCCCTCTGCCAAAAATAATAGAATATCTGCTACTCGCGAGGTACTGTCAGACTCTCGCAAACGCAGGCGGCGGTTGACTTGCCGCAGGCGGCGGGCCATCAGTTGAGCTAGCCGAATGCCTGCGAGGGGCTCGGTATGAATGAGTTGCACAAAATCTTGAGCTGGCATATTGCCGATCAGTGTCGGGGCTAGGGTGATGACATCTGTCGATCGCGGTGCTTCTTCGATCGCTGCCATTTCCCCGAACAGTTCTCCTTTCCCTAAAATATTCAGCGTTACTTCTTTTCCGTCTAGATTGTAGGTGCGAATTTTCACCCAACCATCCAATATAAAATACACTGATGTTCCCCAGTCATTTTCTAGTAAAATCACTTGATTCGACGGATGACTGCGGGTAACGATGTGGACAGTTGCTCTCTCGATTACAGGGTCAGGCAAACCTGCAAAAAAAGGAGTAGAAACTATCAATTGATTTATATTTGACTGCGGATCTCGGGCGTTAAAGCGGTCTTCCATGAGGCCATCATCTTAATTTATGCGCTTGAGCTGCGCTGGGCAGTTAGAAATAGCTTGCAGCCGAGTCATTCGAGCGATTTGAGATTCAAGCATTTGAGGAACAAGGATCTAAAAATCGGCAATTTTTCCTCTAAAGTTTTGCGGTCAAAGGTCGAATATGGGAATTATTGACGCGATCCCCGGCATAAATGCGCGGGAATTCTCAAAGGTTGCATTCCGGTGCGATCGCATCCACACCTTCACGCTTTCTTCTTCCTGTCTCTTAGGCTCTTAACTAGACCGTTTCCGGTCCCCGTCAGACCGCCTCCACAGGCAATTTCTTTAATGTCTACGAAGCGTCCCTCCGCCGACAATCCTTGAAAACCGAATAACTTGAGCGGCTGCTACATCTCGATGTGTTGTATACCCACACTCAGGGCAATTATGCACTCGTTCGTTAAGTGCTTTCTTGCCAGTGTGACGATCGCAATTCGGACAAACCTGAGAAGTGTAATCCTTGTTTACCTTCTCAAAATGTACTCCCCGTTTCCAGCACACCCACGACAGAATCGCGATGAATTGACCGAAACCAGCATCTAAGGTGTGTTTGCCAAACCTACCTTTTGCCCAGACTCGAAAATCGATATCTTCAACAAATATCATTCCCGCATCTAGAGCTAGGTCATGAGCTAATTTAAACTGCCAATCTTTTCTGGTATCAGTAACACGCTGATGCAGCCTAGCAATTTTTCTATTCAACTTATGACGGTTGTTAGAGCCTTTCTTCTTGTTCTTGAGCCGACGTTGCAGCAATTTAAGCTTGCGGTGTTCGATCTTGAGAAACTTAGGACGTTTAACTAATTTGCCTTCAGAAGTTGCTAAAAATTGGTCTAAACCTAGATCTATGCCAACGGGGAATCCCTGTGCAACGGGTTGAGGAACATTAACATCACATTCTAAGAAAAGTATGACGAAATATCCACTAGCCTTCCGGACAATTTGAGCTTGCTCGATCGCAAACCCATTAGGAATCTCTCTTGATTTAATGAATTCAACAATGCCTAACTGTGGGAGTTTAATAGTATTTCCTTGGAGGCAATTTTTGAGCATTTGGGGAAATACAAACGACCGCATTCGGTATTTATTCTTAAATCTTGGGAATCCCATTCCCTTACGTTTCATGTCTAGGAAGGCTGTTTCCAGCTTTCTTAACACCTGTTGAAGCATCTTTTTGCGTTAACCGTTTTAAGTTCGGGAAACAACTCTTTAGCTTTGGTTAGCTCCGCTGCCTGATTGTAATAATTTGGGTAGGGAGCATCAGCCGGAATAATGTACTCGCGAGCGATCGAGCAAGCATTAATCGGACATTTACGAGAGTTAATCCAGTCTTTACGTTCTCTCAATGCGTAGTTCCAAACCTTACGACAAATTACCAGAGTTATTTCGATTTGAGAAATTTGCTTCTGTGTCGGCTTTAGTTTGTACTCGTAACTGAGATTTAGCATGATTCTTGACTAGCTCTACAAAATATTATATCATTTTGTAGATACTATGACAATAACGAAATCTCACTCTTGTCACTGGCATTGCCTTAGCCTCCTGTTAGCTTTCATGTCCGTCTTGAAAGGACGGGGTTCTCAGCATATTTTTTATAGCCTCAAGCTCTGATTGGGAGCTAGAAACTAAAGACTATACCATAATTGTTTAGATACATACCGCCGAGTAAATTTTATTAACAAAATTTTAGCAGCGCAGCAAGGGACTGAGCGATCGAGTTAGCGAAGACAATGACTTCGCGATGACAAGCTTAACACTGCTGAGAGATTTGTTGTCAGCAGGCCCGACAGTCGATCGGCTAGCGGAAGCACAAGTCCGCCAACGGGACAGACAGCGACCACATCCGATTGCAACTCTCTGGAACCAGTCAAATGTCAGCACTACCAAGAAAATCCACACCAATTCCCAGTCTAAAGGTTGGCACTCTTGGCAACCGAAACCGACGCAGTTTCGAGCAATTTTTTATGCTACCCCGAGATTATTGTACCATTAATCTCTAGCCATGAACACAGATCGAAAGCTATCATGAAAGGTTGCTCAAATCGACTGCATGGGGACAAGCCTGAATCCGAGAATCCCAAATCGCAGATTGTTTGAGGTTTTTCACAAGTCTGTGAAAGATGGAAACAAAAATTTACCGCATTACCTGAGGAGAGACTCGCACCCAGCCACCGACGCCAACTCCGGGTTATGGGTGAGGCACTGGCAGTTCGCGCGCGACTATCCGTCTTCGGGTATAGCCTGTGTGTGTCCGGAAACCAGGAAAGCAGTCGCAGAATTTGAGAGGACTTGCAGTCAACAGAAGCGGGCATTTGATGCGGAAGTACCGCCTAACCTATCATGGCAATAGAAGTCAACCGAAGGCAAAAGCAAAAGGTTGACATACAGTAGTTGATTTTCTAACAATCATTCACATATGCTGCCAGATGCAGTATCTTTGGTGAATGGCATACATACCACTTAGAAAAGCAGTCGAATTCCTAGGCTTGCATCCAAACACCTTGAGGAAGTACGCAGATGAAGGACAGATTAAATCAATCAAAAATGGAGCAGGGCAGCGCCTCTACGACGTTGAGTCTTACCAATCCAATGGAAAAATCTGTTCAGTCATCTGCTACTGTCGAGTCAGTAGTGCCAAGCAAAAAGATGACCTTGCTAGACAAGTCGAATTCATGCGACAGCGATACCCAGACTCGGAAATCATCCAAGACATTGGCTCTGGACTTAACTTCAAAAGAAAAGGACTGCAAGCCTTACTGGTCAGATTTATGCGCGGGGATAAGCTCACGGTTGTTGTTACCTGTCGAGACAGATTGTGCAGATTCGGATTTGAACTTTTCGAGTTCATGGCAAAACAAAACGGTGGAGAAATCGTGGTTCTCTCAAATCCTGTTCACGCGAGCGAATCCGAACTTACAGCCGATCTTCTTGCCATCCTTCACGTCTTTAGTTGCCGAATGCACGGCCTCAGAATCTACAGCCAGAAAATCAAAGAAGATCCGACTATTCCTAAGCCCTGAACAAAAGGCAATACTCAAGCAATGGTTGGGAGTTAGTCGTTATGTCTACAACACAACTATCAAATACTTGCAGCAACCAGGCACCAAAGCCAATTGGATGTCAATTAAAACGCAAATACTCAATGGGCTGCCTGATTGGGCAAAACCAGTACCGTTTCAAATAAAATCTATTGCCATTAAAGATGCTTGTGTGGCTGTCAAAAAAGCCAAAGCAGATTTCAAGAAAACTGGAAAGATTTGTAGTTGCAAATTTCGCAGTCGAAAAAATACAAAACAGTCTATTTGTATTCCGAAGTCCGCCATTGGGACGCAAGGAATTTATTACACAAAATTGGGTCAGTCAAAGCTGAAAGAGGCATTACCCAAAGACTTCAGCGACGGACAATTAACCCTTGCCTATGGCGAGTATTACATTGTTGTATCTGAAGAAGTGCAACCACGTCAGACCGACAACCAAGGTCGCGTGGTTGCCTTAGACCCCGGTGTTAGAACGTTCATGACTTTCTTTTCTGAGTCTTCCTATGGATGGCTGGGAAATGATTCTAATCTTTGGATTCAAAAGTTGTGTTTCCGCGTCGATAAGTTGAGTTCAAGAATGAGTAAAGCCTCTAGCAGACAACGCAAAAAATTCAAGAAAGCAGCGGACAGATTGAAGTCTAGGATTCAACATCTTGTCAAAGAGTTGCATCAGAAGATTGCTAAGTTTTTAGTTGATAATTTTGACGCGATCTTACTTCCATCATTTGAGTCTTCTCAGATGGTGAGCAAGTCACGTCGCAAGATTCGCTCTAAAACTGTTCGTCAAATGCTGACTTTGAGTCATTATCAGTTCAAAAAGCATCTAGAGTGGAAAGCTTGGGAGCAGGGCAAAGTTGCTTTAACTTCTATTAATGAAGCCTACACTTCAAAGACTGTTTCATGGACTGGAGAGGTCAAAAAGATTGGTGGTAGCAGAACGATTAAAGATTCTGATGGGAATCAGATGAACCGGGATCTAAATGGTGCTCGTGGGATCTTCCTTCGGGCATTGGTTGATACGCCTTGGTTACACAGCTTTTTGGCTGTTTAGCTTGTGTGTTTGTTAGTAAATATTAGCAAAAAAGTATCGGTTAATTCAAAGTTGTCAGCAAATATTAGTCAATTATTGACCGACTCGCATTCAGATGATTCTATCTATTGGCATAGCTGCCGCCTGATTTCAATCTTTTTTCAATTAAAATTTCTCTCTAGCCGCATTCCCAGAGGTTCCGCCCTTGAATTCTCAGAAGTACAAAATTCAAGCACTGATTGCTGAGATTGATGAGGTACTCAGCAAGCCCGCACCCCGCTTGCCTTGGACGGGTTCGATCGATACTGTCCACCAGCGCCAGCTTTTAGAGCGAGTTCGCACTTATCTGGTTTCCTCGGAGTCAAAGGTAACTGCCCGCAAGGGGCCCGCCAGCCCAACTGTCCGCCCGGAACCAGTTCCAGTACCCAAAATGCCCCCGAGGATCGATCGCCCCTCAGCAACAGAGCAAATTATGCTTGCCGTCACCGAGGAAATCACCAACCTGCGATCGGGTTTGACGGGGCCGCTCCAAGAAGAAATAGTAGCTCTGCGACAAGAGCAACAAGCCCTCATTCAAGAAATCAAACAGCTAGAAGCAAAACGGCAGCAACAACAATCCCTAGCTCAGCAACAAGCAAACCAACAGCAAATCATTTCTGAATTCTTGCAGGTACTGACGGGGCGCTTGGAAGAAACTTTGGATCGCGATTTATCCCAAATTTTGGGCGGCCTAGAAAATCAATTATTACCAAGCACTGGCGCACAATCGCAGCAATCGGCTTTAACCGCACAAACCTCAGAAGAACTCCCGCTGCTAACACCGGCTCAGAGATTGGAGCAAATGCAACGGTTCCAAGCTAGTGCTGACAGTCTGCTGATGAGGCTCGATTCTACGATGGGTATTGTGTTCGAGGCTTTGGAAGCAAATCTGCAAAGCTATCAAGCTTCCTTGTCCCAAGGACTTGAAAATATGCATGGTTTGAGCCAGCAGAGCGAGGCAATGTTCGCGACTTTTGTCAATCACTTGGTCGCACAGTTGGGACGAGAAGCCTCTTCCTACGTGCAGCAGCCGATCGCCCTGGCAAATGTCGAAACAGGATCCCCAACCGCATCCGATCGCTCTGTTGCTACTGGTGGCTTCTCAAATACCAAGATTCACTCATCAGCCGATGCCGAAAGTGAAGAGCACAGTGGCGAACTCGGAGAACAAGACAGATTGCCCTACGCCGGGACAGAAATTTCTTCGCAATTCGGAAAGTTGAGGCGCGATCGCGATCGCATTGAAACCCCTCTCTCGCTTCCGGATTTGGAAGATAATTTGTTCGGTTCTTCACCGGAAATCCCTCCACAGGTAACTCGCTTTTCGGGTGCTGATTCGGAAAATTTATTAGCAGAAAATGACGAAAATGTTGAGGATTTGTACGCTAGTTTGTTCGCGGGAGAAACAGTCGCAGAACTAGAATTAGAACTGGAAGATTTTACGATCGAAAATACGGAAAGTTCTGCCGCCACAGAAGCGGTACCATCTCCACCAGTGGCAGAGCGTGAAACTACAGAACCCCTAAATTCTGCGGAAGATTTGTTTGCAAATCTACTGGATGAAGGCGAATCGCTGGAAGATGTTCTAGCAGATGAAGATTCAGAATTTGCAATCGGTAATTCTGTAGAGACTCTAACTTTAGATACTGAAGATTTATTTGAACCGCAAGTTACAACAGTAGCTGAAGTTTCAGCACCGTCAGCCTTAAGTTCGATCGAGCCGCAACTTGATTTGGACGATCGAGAAAATCTAGAAATGGCTCAAAACCTAGGCGAGCATTTCGACACTGCTGCTGTGCCGGGGCCACATCCTGAGCCTCATCCCCCGACTGCGAGCGCGGGCGATCGAATTAGCTCGAACCAACCCAGGAACCCCCGCGTACCCAGTGCCCGTGATGTTCAAACTGGAGATTTTGGAAGCTCGTCCCAAGGGCTCAACGATGTTTACATCCAAGCTTCGCCGGAGGAGGATTTGCTGCCGGTTGAGGCATTAGAAGATGACCTCGATCGAGCTCTCAAGTTGGATGTGAGTACGATGGAACTGTTGGAGGCAGACCTCTACAATCTCGAGGGTTCGGATCGTAATGCTCCAAGGCGATCGACTTCAAGTGCTTCTAACAACTTGGATTTATTGGCGAGTTCCCCCGACGGCGGTGCAGACAATCCCTTTGCCGAAGTGGCGGAGGAAGAACTCGGATCGCTGGAGGATTTGTTCTCCGATGAGTTGGAACTTTCATCTGAAGATGAACCCTTTGTTTTGGAGGATGAACTTGAGGATGATTTGTTTGCTGGTGAAGATGAATCGAATTTGACGCTAGACGAGATTTTGGCGAGTTTGAAGGATACCGATCCAGAAGTGGCCCAAACTCCGGAAACCGAGGAACTGCCGTCAAATCCTCCAAAAAGTCAAAAAAAAAACCTAATTTCCAGACAGAGTAAAGCCGGGGTTGTTGAGGAGATAACCGAAGCTAGCGAATTTGGTGTTCCGCAGCAGCAAGAGTCAGCGCTGCATTCTGTTCCAGGTGCGATCGCCCCTTCATCCTCTCCATCCCAAAAACGCCCGAATTCTCGCTGGTATTTGGGCCTTGATTTTGGTTCCAGCGGGCTATCGGCGGCTTTGCTCGATCGCGCCAGCGGCCAGTTGCACCCAATTTACTGGGAAACAGCCCAGGCTGAGGTTTCCGCAGCCAGCGCCAGCTTTCGGATTCCCTCAGTCGCGGCGATCGAGGAAACAGCCCCAACCGCCACCAGTGGCCCGCAGGTGACAGTCAAGTCGGTGGGATCCCCGCAGTTGGATTTGCGTGCGGGAGAATTTTTATTGCAAAATTTTAAATTGCCTTTAAAGGTGGGCATTCCTTATCAGCGGGAAGCTGGTGGGATGTACGAACCGCTGTTGCAGTGGTCATCCGATCTGGCTGTGTCGATCGCCATACCGCTGCACGCTGTGCGGGCGCTGCTGGCTACTTTGAATCGGAAGCACCAGGGGCAAAAATTTCGCACATCGCCGGAAGTTTTGGATTTTGCCAGCCCGGAGGCGAATTCTGCTCTATTGCCAATTTCCCATTTAATCTGTAAAGCTTCGGGACTGACGCCAGAAATTCTGGATGCGGCGCTGCAAGACTTGCAGGCTGTGATTTTGGGGACTCCTGCGAGCTGGTCTCAGGCCTATGGGTTTAACCTGCGGGAGGCTGTTTTGGGCGCGGATCTGGTGGCTTCGGGGGCGCAAATTTTTGTGGTTCCCGATGCGATCGCCACTTTGGTTGCTGCTGTAACTCCTATGAAAAATGCCACAGGAGAGCAATCTGCGGCGGTGGATACTATTGAAAGCTCCCTTGCAGAAGCTGCACCGCTAACTGTTAATGCTTCCTCTTTTAGCGGGGGAACTTTGATTGTGAATGCGGGGGCTGCCACGGTGGAATTAGCTGTAGTTGAGTTGCCGGAAAATCTTCAAAATTTAACTCGTGCTGATTTTACTTGCCAAAGTTTTGATGCGGCTGGCAATGCTTTCGATCAGGATATTATTTGTCAGTTGTTGGCTAAGAATGAAACTTGGGGAATGTCGATCGATTTGCCGCGTCCTGGTCATCCAGATTTACCGAGTCGCTATCAATTGCAGCAGCGGTTGCAAGCTTCAGATTTTGGCCTGCAATTGTTAGAGGTGGCAAGGCATTTGAAAGTTATTTTGCAACATCAAGAAACTTTTGCTTTTGATATTGACCAGCAGCATTGGGAAGTGAAGCGTCGAGATTTAGAAAGTTTGGTTTTAGTGCCTTTTGTACAGCAGTTGAATCGTGAATTGAATGCTTTACTCAGCCGTGCGGGAATGTCGCCGGCGGGAATCAATCAGGCGATTTGTACTGGGGGCATGGGTGGTTGGCCTGCGATCGCCCGCTGGTTGCGGCAAAAGCTGCCGAATGCGATCGTGGTTCAAGATCGCGAATTGGAGAGCGATCGAGATATTTCGGAAATTTACAATTTCGCCTCAAATTCCGTATTTCAAAGCACAAACTCTTCAAAAAAAAGCGGTCAAGTTGCCTGCGGGTTGGCAAGTTTAGCTCTCTATCCTCAAATTTTGGATGTGCGACAGCAACAGTACAGCGACTTTTTTCTGCTGTGGGAATTAATGCAGATTTTGGGCCCAAAAACTCTGAGCTTTGAGGAAATTTTGCAGTTGCTCGAACGCCAGGGCGTGAACACCCGCACCTGCGAGCCCCGAATTCTGGGGATTTTGGAAGGAAGATTGCCGGCGGGGCTTTTGCCAGAGGAGGAAGATTTTATGCTGCTAGCCGAGGAGTCGAGACAAAATCCGGATTGGCAAGCAATTTTGGCGGAGCCGCTTTTCTTTGAAGATGTGTCGCGGGGTTATCGTTTGAATGTGGAACACGCCTCTGTTGTTCGCGAATATTTAGGTAAACTTGCCTCTAGCAGCCAGCAAAAATTGTTGGAGCCACTAACAATTGCTTGGGATATTCCCACGGATATCGATCGGTAAACAGTTGACAGTTGACAGTTGACAGTTGACCGCTTGACCGAAGGAGAGCGACCTCTACCTAGAAGTCCGAAGATTGGAGTAATGAATAGTCTGATTTTATTTTCTCCCTCGAAGGCTTGCTTGGGGCTTTCAACCGATTCTTTCTGGTAAACTGCAAAAAAACCGGTTTTCTGAGGCAAATTCTCCCTTTCTTCTCGAATATTGCTTATAAAAACCGGGTTTGTGGCGCTCAAAAACTCACTTTTTTTGTTGAATCTAGTTAATTTTACCTAAAGTTTATACATTTTTAAAATAAATACACACAAACTTTATAAAAGAGTAGCAGCTTTTTAAAGATTGTGCAAAGCCCTGGAGTTCCTCTTCTCGCGATCGGGAGAGTTTCATAAGATAGACGTGAGATCGTGTTAAATCTTGAGACTAATCAGATGAAATTTGTGATGGGTGCTTCTAAATTATCAGTGTTATCAGAAATGCTTTCGTTATTTATTCCGAAACCTACTTACAGAGTTTGTGTATCAAAACAGCCACTTCACCGATCCGTAACAAGTAAGGTCAAGCGGTCGATCGATATTTTGGGCTCGTTGCTAGGATTGGCAATTGCTGTGGCGGTGGCCGTGCCGGTAGCGCTGGTGATGCTGTTGGACAGTCCGGGCCCGCTCCTCTACAGTCAGGTTCGCTGTGGCTTCAAAGGACGGCATTTCAGAATCTGGAAATTTCGATCGATGGTTGTAGGTGCAGAAAATCTCAAACACCTAGTTACCAACCAAGCCAAGGGTCACATTTTCAAGAATGACAATGACCCGCGAATTACCCCCATCGGCAGCTTTTTGCGGTGCACAAGTTTGGACGAGTTGCCTCAATTCTGGAACGTGCTAGTCGGGGACATGAGTTTGGTGGGAACTCGACCACCAACTCCCGATGAGGTCGCAGGCTACGGCGATTTTCACTGGCAGCGTTTAAATGTCAAACCCGGTCTGACTGGGGAGTGGCAAGTCAACGGACGCTCTGGAGTTAAAGACTTTGACGATATTGTCCGCATGGATCTAGACTATCAGCGCAAGTGGTCTGTTGTCTACGACATCAGCCTGATTTGCAAAACTATTTGGGTTGTATTGAATAAACAGGGTGCGTGTTAATCGATTTAGTCGATCGGTTGTTTTGGGTTGTTTTTTGTGAGCTTCGATTAGATGAATATTAAGTTAAAAGCTGTTTTGCTCAAAGTTAAACAGCTACCAAAAAATGCTAAATTAAGGGCAAGCTTTTTACAAGCTTGCCCTTAATTGTTTTCTATTCCTTTATCTTTCTTCTTTTGGTCAACTGTCAACTGTTAACTCTTCAAGTGCGATCGGGGGGCAAGCTGTCAACCCTTCGACTGCGCTCAACTGTCAACTGTCAACTGATTAACGCTGTCAACTGTCAACTGTCAACTGTCAACTGATTAACGCTGTCAACTATTAACTGTCTTATGAATTTGCCTAATTTGATTACTTTTTCTCGCTTGCTGGGAGTGCCGTTTCTGCTCTACGGTTTGTACGACCCAAGCGCGCAAAGCCGTTGGATTTGTACCGCGATTTTTGTGGTAGCCGCAGCTACTGATTGGCTGGACGGGTATTTGGCTAGAAAGCTGAACCAAATTACCGATTTGGGCAAATTTCTCGACCCTTTGGTGGATAAATTGTTGGTACTCGCGCCGCTTTTAGTATTGATTGAGTTGGGTAAAGTCCCGGCTTGGGCAGTGTTTTTAATTTTGGGGCGGGAGTTGACAATTGCGGGGTGGCGTGTTAATAAAACTACGATTTCGGGAGCTAATATTTGGGGCAAGTTGAAGACGGTGAGTCAGATTGTGGCGATCGCACTTTTAATCGCTCCCCTCTCCGAAGACTGGAACGTTCCGGCATTAATTGCGTTTTGGGTTTCTGTGGGTTTAACTTTAATTTCTGGCGCTATCTATCTCTGGCCGTCCCAGACTGCTGAGGAAAAGTAAGGATAAGCCAGTTATTTGTTTGAATCCAAATTGGACATTCTAGCTAGCTAAGGTCGCAACGGGCGATCGAACTTTGCTGGAATGTACACAAAAACGTTTTTGACGAAGAATTCTGGATGCACTAATCTGCTATACAAGCACTTTGTGGTATGGCAAATTGCCATGCTTGAGATCGCACATTCCGCACCCGCTTAGGAATAGGCTCACAGAGTATAATTACTGAGAATAATCCATCCTTACAGTAATAAATTATGCCTTTTAAAAAAATTTTCATTACTTAACACGCGGTATAAAAGTATAATTTATAGCTTAATAGCTCTATAAAAACAAGTAAAAACCGAGGGCGCCCAATGTGGGAAGAGCCAATCTGTGGCGTTCTTGCGTCCATAATTGACCCAAAAATATCCTGGATTGCGATCGCCACAATTGAAACAGTAGTTGACTAGACTGGAATTGTATCTGCGGTTAACATATCAGTCAACCGCAGATGTAAGGCAGATCGACGCAGATGAACGCAGATAATTCAAAGAAAAGCGAGCTAATGAATGCCATGCAAGTCTATTGAATGTTGGTGCGTCCATAACTGCTATTAATAGCCCTGCTAGGAAACACTCTATTGCAAATTAGCAAAAACAATGAACTTAGGAATTCGGGCTAAATTGTTGGCTAGCTTTGGAGCTTTGACTGCTTTACTCGCAGTTGTCGGATTTGTGGGTTGGCGGAACACTGTGGAATTAGCACAAGATGCGGAGAAATTGTACGCATATCAAGTTAAGGGGACGGTGGCTCTAGCCAACTCAGAGTCAGCTTTATGGAAGCTGCGTTACGGCTTCCCACAGTTTATCGTTTTACCATCCAAGCGATCGGACATTTTGACCGAAGAGCCACAATTATACAAAATAATTGACGATAACCTGCGAGAATATGCCAAAGGGGAACTCACCGCAGAAGAGCAAGTTGCTTTCCATAAGCTGCAAGATGCTTATCACAGGTATATTGCGGCCAGACCTAAGTGGTTTGAGTTGCAGCAAACAGGTAAACTTAAGGAAGCAGCAGAGTATCGCGCAGCTACGACAACTCCTTTTGGTGCCGAAACAGTTGAGGCTTTTTCAGAACTAATCCAACTCCAGCGAAAAGTTGGCGAAACAAAACATCAGGAAATTGAAGCCAATATTCAGGGTTTGACAGTTTTGCTAGTCTGTACTCTGAGTTTTGCTTTGTTGTCCGCAGCAATCTTGACTGCGATCGTCAGCCGCGATATTGTTAACCCGATAGTGCAATCTGTCAAAAAGATTGTTTCTTCTTCCATGCAAATTACTGCCGCAGTCGAGCGACAAGAATACACGATATCTCAGCAAGCCAATGCTGTGAATCAAACGACTGCGACGATGAACGAGTTAAGTGTTGCATCGTCCATGTCAGCCAAGCAAGCAGAAGCATCAGCAGTCTCGTCCCATCAAGCACTAACCCTAGCTGAGTCTGGAAATCAATCTGTAGAAAAGACGATGAAGGGAATAGTAACTCTGCAAGAAAAAGTAGACGCGATCGCCAAACAGATTACATACTTGAACGAAAATACTGTTAAAATTAGTGGGATTTCTGACCTGGTAGCCGATCTCGCTAACCAAACAAATATGCTAGCTCTTAATGCCGCTGTGGAAGCAGTGCGTGCTGGGGAAAATGGCAAGGGTTTTGCTGTAGTCGCGACAGAAATTAGGCGGCTAGCTGATGAAAGCAAACAATCAGCGGATAAAATTAATGCTCTAGCTAAAGAAATTCAAGTTGCGATCGGCTACACGGTGATGGTAACGGATGAAGGTTCAAAAACCGCAGCACAAGGAATTACACAAGCTAGGGGGACAACAGAAATTTTTGCCGGTGTAGCAGAGGCGATAGACAAGGTATTTTTGAACAATCAACAAATTGCTCTGAATGCTAACCAACAGGCGATCGCAATTGAACAAGTGCTCGCAGCAATGAACCATGTTAACTTAGGAGCAACAGAAACTGCTACTAGCCTTGCTCAAGTTAAAGTCAGTACGGAACTGCTCAACCAAACCGCAGCAGAACTAAATAAAATGGCTTAGTAGAAGAAAGAAGTAAAAAGCTGTAAGGTGCGGTTTAATTGTCAGGATAGCATATATAAAACTACCAAAAGGCTGGCCAAGGTACGTTGTTGGGCTTTAGCCCTCTTTGCTAGTCTTATGAAAGAGGGCTAAAGCCCAACAACGTACCTAATGCAACTTAATAATGACTCCCAGATTTCCGGTAGTGTACGGCTGTCACCCCGTCATTTTTCAACAAATGACCGCTTTCAACCGCCGCATAAACCACCCAGTGATCGCCACATTCCATCCGACCGATCACTTCGCATTCGAGATAAGCTAAAGCATCAGTCAAAACCGGACAGCCGTTGCTAGCTTCTGTTGTTTCAACTCCGGCAAATCTGTCTTCTCCCGGAGCAAAGTTTTTCATGAAATACTTCCGCAACTGTCGCCCTTCTGCTAAGATATTGAGCACAAATTTATCTCCGGCGTACATCAAAGCTTCGATCGATCGATCTTTAGCCACCGCAATCGTCAAACCCGGAGGGCTAAACGTGGCTTGCGACACCCACGAAGCCAACATCGCACTCGTGACATCCCCGCGCCGCGCCGACAGTACGCACAGGGAACCTACCAATCTTCCTACAGCTTGTTCCGTGCGATCGCTCCCACCAGTCAACTGCGGTTTCGGCGCCCGCAATTTTTGCGACTTAATCAAAGCTTGAGCAAAATCCGTTCCCGCTTCTTTGCACTCGTGAATCGTCGCCGCCGTCGGCTTAAACTTGGCTCGAATCGGCTCAAATCCAATCCGATAGCCAGCATCTTTTAATTTTCCTTCCACTAAGTCGATCGCCTCGCCGCTCCAGCCAAAAGAACCGAAAACCCCCGCTAATTTGCTCTTAGTTGCTGTAGACAACACAATGCCCAAAGCCGTTTGAATTTGCGTCGGCGCGTGTCCGGCTAGCGTCGGAGTACCGATGATAAATCCGGCGCATTTCTCGATCGCCTCTTGAATTTCTCCCGGTTCGGCAAATTCGCAATTGATGCTTTCTACAGCAACACCGGCCTTCGTAATCCCTTTGGCGATCGCCTGCGCCAAAGTAGCAGTATTGCCATAAGCCGAAGCATAAATCAAAGCAACTGTCAAGTCCTTTGAATTTTGTTGTTGGCTCCATTCCCGATACAAATTGCTCAATTCGTGGAGGCCGTAACGGACGATCGGGCCGTGACCGGGAGCATAAAATGCTGTTGGCAAATCAGCTAATTTATCCATTGCTGTCAGCACTTGTTTCGCCTGAGATGCGTGCAGGGAATCGTAATAATAGCGCCGATCTTCGCTGTAAACGCTCCAGCCTTCATCAAATACTTGATCGCTGCAAACGTGAGAACCAAAAAATTTGTCAGTGAACACGATTCGAGTTTGCGGATCGTAGGTGCAAAGTTCATCAGGCCAGCGCGGAGTCGGAGTCGCCAGGAATTTTAATTTGTGACCTTTACCTAAATCGAGAGTTTCTTCTCCCCGAACGATCATAATATTTAACTCTTGTTCGGGAAAAGCCGATCGCAAACCAATAGCCGCCGGATTCGTGCAAACAAAAGCTACTTGCGGAGCCAATTCTAACAAAGCTTTGATCGTGACGGATCTGTTAGCATTGAAATGCCCCAAAATTATGTAATCCAGCGTTTTCAAGTCCACCCGTTTCTGCAAAGATTCCAGATAATTTTGGGTGAAAGATTCTCCTGGCGGGTCGAACAAAGCAGTTTGGTCAGCTTGAATGAGATAGCTGTTGGCTGTTGTCCCCCTTTGCAGGGAATATTCTACTTCAAATTTTAGTCTGTCCCAAGTGCGCGATCGCACTGCTGCGGTATCGGTGGCAATTGGGACAAACTGCACGTCGCGGGGTTTGGTATTAGATCCGAGTCTGGGAGTCAAAGTGTTAGTCATTAATTGCACCTATCTATATTAAGTTTGCTAGGGGGAAACTGTTGATTTTGTGAATGAGATTTTTTTTATTAACCGCAGAGGACGCAGAGGACGCAGAGGGAGAAAGGAAGAAATACAGTAGCATCGTCCTGTGTTTAAATGTAGGGTGCGTCAGCAGATAGTTGATGATTAACTCGAATAAAACTTCGGCTGACGCACCTTACTAATACATTTTGGGTATAGATGTTGTCAGAAAGATAAGGTACGTTGTTGGGCTTCAGCCCTCTTGGTCTGGGTGGTTATGTAAGCTATCCGTCATACCTCATCTTTTTGACAAAGGCTATATGTTAATTCAGACAAGAAATACAAAAAACTCGATGGTTTAATTTCCGTCTTACTCGTGATAACTAAGAGGGCGGGCACGGGGGCACCGTCCCTACCACAGGTAAACTATCAACTGACAACTATCAACTGACAACTGTCAACTGACTAATAGTGATTTCCGACTTTGCGGTGGTGAACTGCCGGCAGTGCTTCGGGATTGGATACGCGACCGCTATCTACCGTCGCATATACGATATGATGATCCGAAAGTTCCATCCGGCTAACCACTTCGCATTCCATGTAGGCCAAAGCATCGGTCAAAATCGGAGAACCGTTGGTAGCTGGTTGAGTTTTAACTCCGGCAAATCGATCGGCACCTGGGGCAAAACGCTTCAAAAAGTGCTTCATCAAGCTTTGATAATTGCCTTCTTCCAGCACGTTGAGTACAAATTTATCACCCGCGTGCATCATCGATTCGATCGCCCGATCCTTCGCAACTGCTATAGTTAAACCCAGCGGTTTAAAGCTGGCTTGCGTCACCCAAGAAGCCAACATCGCACTGCTAACCTCGCCTTTTTGAGCAGTAATAATGTACAATCCGCCGCTGATGCGTCCCAAAGCTTTATCAACATCGCTATCCAGGGATTTCATCTGTTTGACAGCCTTGTCCCGCGACAGCCACTGTCCCAAGTCGGTACCAGCTTCGTCGCAAACTTGATAAATCGCTTCCGTCGGCGCTTCTTTAATCAAAATGTTGGGAAATGCTTCTTTCAAACCCAACTCTTTGAACTTGTTTCGCAGCGGATAAATTGATGCGTCATCGCCACCGCCGGATTCGCACAAACCGAAGGATTGTTTGTTGTTAGCTGCAACTAAAATTGTGTTAATAGCAGCTTCGGCATTCTCCGCAGCAGCGCCATTACTCGGTGGCGAACAAATGACAATCCCCGCAGCAGTACCGACAAGTTCCCGAACTTCTTGCAAGTCGGCGGTTTTCAAGTCCATCATTTCTACAGCGACACCGGTTTTGGTAATCCCGTGGGCGATCGCCTGAGCGAGTCGATCGCTAAATCCGTAATCGGAAGTGTAAAATACCGCTACAGTGGTTTCTGCCTTAGCTTGTTCTTGGCTCCACTTTTTGTAACGTCCGGTAAGTTCCACCACATTGTACCTGAGCAGCGGCCCGTGACCGGTTGCCACCGTACCGATTTCTCCCAACTCGGCCATCCGCTTCATTGCACTGAGTACCGATCGAGCATTTGGAGCCATCAAACACTCATAATAAAAGTGATAATCCTCCTCAACCGCCGCTAAATCGTCATCATAGGTACTATCAGAACAGTAGTGCATCCCGAAAGCATCGCAGGTGAACATCACCTGAGTTTTGCTGTCATAGCTGAAAATAGTATCGGGCCAGTGCAAATTCGGCGCCGACACAAATTCGATAACGTGGCCATTTCCTAAATCTAGTTTGTCCCCATTTTTCACGACAAGTCGCTCAAAAGGCTGATGTATCAGGTTTTCTAAAAATTGAATTGCTACTTTCGCCCCTACCACAATCGCCTGGGGCGCCAAAGCCAGCACATCTTTCACCAAACCGCTGTGGTCTGGTTCAGTGTGGCTGATAATTAGATAATCAATCTCTTTCGGGTCAATTTCCCCCGTCAGAGTTTCCATATATTGTTGGCGAAACTTCTCGTGCGAGGTATCCACGAGGGCAGTTTTTTCGCCACGAATGATGAAAGAGTTGTAAGTTGTACCGTTTTTGAGCCCGAATTCGATGTCAAAACGGTCTCTATCCCAGTCCAGGCATCGAATTGCCGTTGTATCAGAGGCAATTTCGACCTTTTCCACCGTCAATCTGCGTTGGACTCGTTCAGTCAGGGCTACCATACTCTGCCTCCTTGTCTGTTATCCATTACCTTATTGTTTCCATTCTGACACGTTTCTTTTGTAAATCTTCATAAAATTTCTTATGACGCTGTTAAGTAACTTCAAAGTTATTAATGTTTGAGTTAGGCGATTCCCTACGGGATAGCTTCGCTTCACGACCATTTTGAGAAAAATCCACAAATTAGGTCTTGACAAAATCCCCATTTCACCAAATCTGATTTATTTTACGGATTGCTGAAAAAGTATGCGTAGTGGAAAAACGAGGCTACACACCTTAAAAAACCTGAGTTCGGGATAAGAAATCATTGAATGTGCCTTGGCGAATGGAATTCGTGGCTACACAGACTCGATCTGACGGGAGCAGACTAGATTTTGAGGCCTGCAGAAGAGTGTGTGGAGGCACACTTTGTCTGTATAGCTGCGGTTTCTAACCGCCAAGCGTCCAAAAATTAACCCGAACTCAGGTTAAAAAATAATAGGTTTATTGCTAAAATCCCAAATTTATCCAGAAACTAACAACTTTCATTGGAAGGGTTTTGAGCCTCTATAATCCTATAACTTGCACTTAGATAGAGCCAAGAAATCTTGAACGCCTGCTCTGGCAAGCTTTATACTTTATATTCAGCAAGCCCTAAAAGAAATTGGACGCACCCAGAACTCAGAAACCCGGTTTCTTCCTATATTTCTTGCTATTCAATTCTTCCGATTCGTCAGCGGTAACTCCACTATCAACTCAGTTCCTTCGCCCACCTGACTGACGCACCGAATCCGGCCGCCGTGAGCTTGTACAATTACCTGATAGCACACCGAAAGTCCTAAGCCCGTACCTTTCCCCACAGGTTTAGTCGTAAAAAACGGATCGAAAATCTTGTCTTGAATCTGCGCCGGAATGCCACTTCCCGTATCGCGCACAGAGATTGTTACCCAGTCCGGCTCGCTTAGCCAACTGCGGATTGTTAATTCTCCGGGTTTGTCGGCTGAGTCGATCGCATCTAAGGCATTGTCCATCAAATTATAAAATACTTGGTTGATTTGACCGGGATGACATTTGACTCTCGGCAGATTTCCGTATTGTTTTTCAATTTTGATATTTGATTTGAGTTTATGTTGCAGCATCAATAAACTGCTTTCCAAACCTTCATGCAAATCCACAGCTTGAAATTCTGCGCGATCTAAGCGAGAAAAATTTCGCAGCGTCATCACGATCGATCGAATCCTGCCACTGCCTTCCCGCATCGAATTGAGCATTTTGCCAAAGTCATCTCGAACGTAATCGAGTTCTAGTTCTTCATTGATTTTGACAAGTGCCTCCGCTGCTTCTGGGCAGGCATTCCCGCACAATTCTAGAGCTTCGTTTAAGACTTTAAAATATTCTTGAGCGTGAAACAAGTTAGCGTGGATGAAATTGTTAGCGTTGTTGATTTCGTGAGCAATTCCCGCTACCATTTGCCCCAAACCAGACATTTTTTCGCTTTGAATCAATTGCTGCTGTGTCGATCGCAATTCTTGGAGGGCTGCTTGCAATTGCTGGGTTTGAGCTTGAGATTTGACTGCCGCTTCTCGGACTTGGCTGTAAAGTTCTGCTTGCTGAATCGCGATCGCCATTTGATCGGCTAGCTGCGACAGCAACTCCATTTCTTGGCGCTGCCAATTTCGGGTATCGTGACACTCGTGAGCAATCAACAAACCCCACAGTTTACCGGGAAATTTTACAGGAGAATTTATGTCTGTAGAAAGTGAATGGTCTTCGTTTTGGGATGTAACAATCGGTACGATCAGATTAGCTTTTACCTGCAAGCTGTCTAAAAAATCAACGTGACAAGGCTCTAAACCGGCCTGAAAAATATCATTAATTGCTTTGACTCGCCCTTGCTGGTAAAGATCGGCGTAATTTCCCCTAAAACACTTATCTGCCCCCATATCTCCTAAAATTGAAGGCCAAGGAACTGTCATATCTTCAACGACAACTGTTCCCTGCCAGTTGTCTTGAAACTGATAGATAATTACCCGATCGCACTGCAACAATTGGCGGACTTCTCTCACCGCTGTTTGCAGGATAGTTCCCAGATCTAGGGTACTGCGAATTTGGTTGCCAATCAGTCGCAGCAGAGATTCTCGTTCGGCTTGACGGCGGGTTTTGCTGTAGAGTTTGGCTTGATTGATCGCGATCGCCAATTGCGATGCTACCCCTTCTAATAGTTGCCGTTCCCAATCAGTCCATTCCCGTTCGCGATCGCACTGATGCAAACCAATTATGCCATTCACTTCACCTTGATAGCGAGTAGCAACTGCCAGCATAGACTTAATTTCCAAAGCCTCGGCAATTTTTCGGGTTTGTGCGTTCAACCCCGGAAAATCCAGAAACTTCGTCAATGCTAGCGACTCTTGCCCAGATACGACTGCGGCCAAGTGCGGGTTGTCAGTAATCGGTACTTTCATCCCCAGTTGTATGGGATAGTCTCCCGCGTTGTACTCTCCCCGCGTGACTAACGTTTTTTCTGTATTGCATTCTTTGACTAAAATACTCGCGCGGCTGCACTGTAGCGCTTGCCCCAGCAATCGGCACGCCGATGTTAAAATCTGTTCTATATCAAGGGTGCTGCGAATTTCGTTATTAATTTCGTTGAGCAAGTTTGATAGCTGAACTTGCTGCTGCATCTGCACGATGATAGCTTTTTGTTGGTCTACTTCCGGCAGCAAAAGACCTTCTTCTTGATTCCAGTTACCTGATTCAGGCAACCGCGCAGTCAGTCTCTGCCAGGGGGTTTCTGGTTGTTGTATTTTTAAAGACATATTTACTCAGCACTTGTACAGTATTTTGATAGACTCTGGTTTTTTACACATTTGCTTACCCCGCCACCAGCCGATCGTCGCTACCACAAATTTAGAACGATATTAAAACATTATAAATGATATATCCCGAGCATTGCAATTATTTGCTTTACAAATATTTATCAATAATAATTATGGCTCAGCAGCCGACAATACTAATGAGGCACGCGCCATCTTTTTCGTCAGATGTCAATTAGAGTTAACCGTCCCCCTAAGGGAATAAAATTAATCTAAAATCTATCTATAGTGATACTGTTTGCGCGCGATCGATCGATAAACATGGAAAATTCAATTGCCGACAATTTTTGCCCGGGAAGTGGCACCGACAACCCGATCGCTGGATTGACAGGTAAAAGCCCGATCAAAATAGCTTTGGCGATCGGCAATTCGCGGTTGCACTGGGGATTATTTACGGGCAGAACCCTGGAGAGAACATGGGATACTGAGCATCTCAAAGCTGATGCTGTTTCCCGGCTATCGGAGGCAGAAAAAGCGGAATATTTGGTGGAAACGGTGATGAGGTCGATCGAGCAAATATCGGCTCAAAATCTGCTTGGTCTTCCTGCTACTCCCGCTGTGTCTAGTTCTCACACGCTTTCTGTAGTGCCGCTACCGTTAGTTTTCGCCTCAGTAGTTCCCCAGCAAACAGCTATTTGGCAGAGTTATCCTGAAGTCCGAATTATTACTTTAGACCAGTTGCCGATCGGGGGACTCTATCCTAGCCTGGGGATTGACAGAGCTTTAGCTTTACTGGGTGCTGGCAACCAGTTAGGTTGGCCAATTTTACTTATAGATGCTGGTACAGCTTTAACATTTACTGGGGCTAATGTCAATAGGTATTTAGTCGGGGGTGCCATCTTACCGGGTTTGGGTTTGCAGTTATCCTCGTTGGGAAAAAAGACTGCTGCATTGCCCTCAGTACGCTTACCAGAAAACATTCCGCATCGCTGGGCTACAGATACTGCTGGGGCAATTCAAAGCGGGGTTGTATATGCGGCGGTGGCAGGAGTTAGGGATTTTATTGAAGATTGGCGGAGGTTGTTTCCGAATAGCAAAATTGCACTCACGGGGGGCGATCGCATTTTGTTATTGAAATACCTCACCGCACTATTTCCCAATACGGCTTCCTCGGTAATTGACGCACCAGAGGCTATTTTTTGGGGAATCATAGCATTTTAGATTTTAGATTGAGGGATTGGGGGATTGACCAATTGATTGAGATTTGATGTTGAAGAATTGGTAATGATTGATTCCGTAAAGGTTTCAAACAGGGGCATACAGTTGTATTTTTTTTGAATTTATATGAGTTTGTTAAATGTTGACGGCGACCAATTCTCTGCAATCAATCGGAATAGGAATAATAAGAACAGAAAAAATCCGCCTCAATCAACACAGTCTTGAACGCAGCAACTGGCTCTATTATGCAGGTTAATGTTTATTAGGCACGTTGTTGCGCTTAAGCGCTCTTGCATATTAGGCACGTTGTTGCGCTTAAGCGCTCTTGCATATTAGGCACGTTGTTGCGCTTAAGCGCTCTTGCATATAAAGAGCGCTCAAGCGCAACAACATACCTTTTTTAAAGGTGTACCAATGACTAATGACTAATGACCAATTATCAATTCATTTGGCAAACTGGCGAATATAGCGAGCAACAATATCCGGGGCTTCCTGCGGCAAATTGCTGTCTCCCGGACTGACAGATTGCAGTTCGGCATTAGGAGCCAGAGCAGCATAGGATTGACACAGAGACAAAGCTGCGGGGGTATCTTCAGAACCTTGCAAAACCAAAACAGGCGCTTTCAGCAAGGCCAAATTCTCATCAACTAACTCTGCTATAATTTCAGGCCGCCGCCGCCCGAACAGCAACTGCACGGCAACTGGGGACTGCATCAACTGCTGTCTCAAGTTTAGCAGTCTGTCAATCTGCTTTTGACCCCCCAGCAACTTAGCAATTGGATAGATCGATCGCAACAACCAGTATGCCAACGGAGGTTGAGCGATCAGCCAACTAGCCGTCTGCCACCGCCCCCCCTGGTTGCCAGCCTTGACGCCTTCTGGGGCTAACAACACTAAACCCTGAACTCGATCGGGATATTTGATGGCGTAGCTAGCAGCCACCCAGCCGCCCAAAGAGTCACCAATTAAATAAACCTCTTGCAGGTTCAAAGCATCGAGGTATTGGGCGAGACATTCTACTTCCAGATCGATCGAATAATTAACATTTGGGTGTTCCGAGTCGCCAAAGCCCAGCAAATCTGGTGCGAAGCATTGGAAGTCCGGGCTCAAAAGCTCGATCGTCCGCAGCCACTGACTGCCGTCGCCCCAAGAACCATGCAAAAATACTAAATTTGGGCCTCTGCCGACTTCGCGCCAGAAAATGTGTCCTAAAGAGAGTTTGACCCGAGAATTGCGTAACGGTGAGTACATCCGGTTTAATATTCAGCAATAAAAAGATTATTAAATTAATGTTCAGATATCATAAATTAAAGCATGGAAACATTAAAAATTAATTCCCTACTAATAAAAGGTAGCTTGTTAAGGTGAGGTAATTCCCAACGTTGCTCAAATGTAGATGCCCTGAGAATTTACGCTAAAGTTGTCAGGCCTTGAAAATAGTTCTGCAAGTGCTCGCCATTATCATGGCTAAGCTGGTCTTCCGGCAGCGCTGTCGGCAAAAAAGCTTCCACCTCGCTGATTTCAAGCGAATCCTGAACTTGCATCTTGCCCTGCACCTCTGCTTCCACCACGATACAAATCGAGTGCAAGCGAGGATCTCGATCGGCAGCCGAATAAACGCCCACCAAGCGACGAATTTTGACTAAATCGAGTCCTGTTTCCTCCGCCAATTCTCGGCGCACTGTTGTCGGAATATCCTCTCCCCAATCCACCATACCTCCCGGCAGGGCCCAGCGACCGTTGTCGCGGCGCCGAATTAACACTATTCGCCCGTCAGGCAACACAGGAATCACGGCGGTACCAGTGACGGGATGTCGAAAAATCAGACCCAGCACAGTCTGTACAAATTGCCACAATCTACGCATACACTCAAAAGTTTGTTTAGGGGAAAGTAATTTTAGACCTGCTATCTCGCAGATTTGGGGTCAGAATTATTATATTCTTCTTTCAGGCAAAATATCCGACAATTCTCCTAAAATCTCCACTGCGTGAGATTCTGGTTTGACTTTGCGCCAAACAGTTTCAATCCTACCATCAGGGTCGATCGCGAAGGTCGATCGAGTAATGCCCATAAATTCTTTGCCCATAAATTTTTTGAGTCCGTAACAACCGTAGGCGGTTGCCACTTCGGCGTTTGAGTCGCACAGCAAGGGAAAAGGCAGTTGATATTTAGCTTTCAGCAGCATTCATCCCCGCGCCAGGAGCGTAGCCTCGCGTCGGGATGAATGCGTGCGAGTTGACGATTCCACTCTTGCGAGTCAAATTCCTCTTCGGAACGTGGAACAGCGTCGGGGTGGATGAGGAAACCAGCAAATTCTTTGGTATAATTGCATAAACTTGACCATTATCCCCCTACGCGAAAACCAAGCTAAACGGGGTGTTATCCCGAGGATAAAAATAAAGTACAACTCGCCGCCCTCGAAAATCTGCGAGGCCCACAAGTTGGCCGGCAGCGTCGGGCAGGCTGAAGACAGGGGCTAAGTCACCAGGATTTAGTGTCATTTGTGGTATTTGTCAAGAGTTTTTAGAATATGTTCGCAAATAAAAAACATTGCGTCCCGATCGCGCGCGGATCAAGATCGACTTAAGAAACTCTCAGTCGAGGGACTGTTCTTGTCGATCGGTAATAGTGCCGGGTGTGATATAATCGTCATCGGTCTAAAATTGAGTATAACTAGACAACGTAAAAACTCGCACTCCTTTAGTTGAGTTCGCAGTCACACCGATCGGTGTTGCGGTTTAGGAAAGCTAAATTTGAACAAAACCTAACTACATTAAAGAGAATCGATCGAGTACGGTAGGATATACCGGAATTCACGATTGGGAGAAGACACCTCTAAAGCGACTGGAGCAATCCTGTCGTAAACAAGTGACTTTGCCCAAGCAAGAATCTCAGTAACAAACAAGTGCTGAGAATTTCAACCCGAAGAATCCCCGAGCCGAAAGCTTGGGGAATGTCAATGTTTATTAGTGAGGTCAGAATGGCTAAGCGCCGCAATCTCAAGAAAGAGAAGGCACAACGAAATCAAGCATACGCTCGCAAATTTCGCAAGCGGAGAAATCAAGATATGTTCTCCAACAAGAGAAGGCGATTTGACGGCGGCAACGGCGGCGGGATGGGCGCCATGAGCGGCGGCGGACGGGACAAAGATATGGCTGCTGCTGAAGAGTAATATAGTCAGGCTATCTGCCCAACTTAGAACCGAGAGTGCAAAACACGATCGTTCTAAGGAGAGATAGCCATCATGAATTTGCCCAAGAATTCAACGAGGATAGTTTAGGCGATCCGATCGCGCGCAGCAATCAGTGATTTTCTCACTTGTTCAAATCCGGTGCCACCGTAACTATTGCGAGCAGCAACCACTTGAGTCGGTGCGATCGCGCTATAAATGTCTGTATCAAAAGCTGGGTGCAAGTCTTTCCACTCCTCAAGTGTCAAATCTTTGAGGAGTTTGCCCCCCGACAGACAAGTTTTAACAACTTTGCCCACGAGGTTGTAAGATTCCCGGAAGGGAACGCCCTTAGCAGCCAAATAATCTGCTACGTCTGTAGCGTTAGAAAAGTCTTCTGTAACGGCAGCAGCAAGGCGATTGCTGTTAAACGCGATTCCTTCCCGCAGCAAAATCGTCATTGCTTCCAAGCAACCTTGTACAGTTTTGACGGTATCAAACAAAGCTTCTTTATCTTCTTGCAAATCTTTGTTGTAGGCCAAAGGCAATCCCTTCACTACTACAAGCAAGGCTTGCAAATGACCGAAAACCCGCCCCGCCTTGCCCCGCACCAACTCCGGCACGTCGGGATTTTTTTTCTGGGGCATGATGCTAGAGCCCGTAGCGCAGCTATCTTTGAGCGTAATAAATCCAAATTCGTGAGAAGACCACAAAATCATTTCTTCTGACAAGCGGCTCAGGTGTACCATAATCAAGCTGGCGGCTGCGAGAAATTCGATCGCAAAATCTCGATCGCTCACTCCATCTAAGCTATTAGCATAAACCTGGTCAAACTCCAAGAGTTCTGCGCTATAGTGTCGGTCTATCGGGAAAGTCGTCCCCGCCAGCGCGCCGCAACCCAAAGGCGAAATATTCACCCGCTTCGAGACATCGCCGAGGCGTTCCCAATCGCGATCGGACATTTCAAAATAAGCTAACAAGTAATGAGCCAAACTGATTGGCTGAGCGCGCTGCAAGTGCGTGTAACCGGGGATTAATGTTTCGACGTTAAGTTCTGCAATTTCGAGCAAAACCCCTTGAAATTCCCGCAATTGCTCGCGAATTTCTGCAATGCGATCGCGCAAATACAAACGAGTATCGGTGCCGGCTTGGTCATTTCGCGATCGGGCCGTGTGCAGCTTTTTGCCCGCATCCCCGACGATATCCGTCAGGCGCTTTTCTACAGCGAAGTGAACGTCTTCTGCATCAACTCCCGGCACAAAAAGACCTTGGCGGTATTCGCGGCGGATTTGTTCCAAACCATTGACTAGCTGTTCCCCTTCTGATGCGGAAATAATTCCAGTTTTGGCGAGCATTTTAGCATGGGCGATAGAACCCGTCAAGTCATACTCAATCAGTTCTATATCGAAACCAATACTAGCATTAAATCGGGCGATCGCTGGGTGCAGCGCCGACTCAAATCTTTGACTCCAAGTTTTCGGTTGTGTGGTCATTGCTGAATGTAAAACTCAATTATATCTCTCTTGCAGAACTCTCTAAAAACTGGTTCTTAGGAAGGAATGCAAGTCTTCCGGTTTCTAGGAAAGAATGTCAGTCCTCTGGTTCGCACTCAAGAATGCAAATTCTTCCTCCCAAATTTGGCCAGAAAAGACTAAGGTAATTACTACCAACTTTTTATACCTGTACAGAAACTAAAAAACTGAATTCTAGACTACAAAATTAGTGAACGAACCTGACTGTCAACGGAGTACCGTTAGACCACAGGCTTCTATTTCCCTTTGTGCAAGGGCTTTTTTGAGTGACGAAGCTCCCCCGCCACTTTGATGAATTAGACCAATCTTTTTGATCAGCTTAGCTGAGTTTTCATCTCGTTCCAAAGACTCGCCACATTGACAAGAATGCCATCGTTCCGACAATTCTTTCGACACTTTATTGAGGCCATTCCAGCAATACTGAGAAGTTCCCTCTGGGTTAACCAATAAAACGTTTTTACCCAGCTTCCAAGCAACATACTTGAGAACGCTAGCGAATTGACCGTGAGCAGCATCAAGCATTGATTTGTTCAAGCCACTTTTAGCTGATTGACCGTTTGGCAAATAAACCAAATTACCATTGTTATCAATATCGGTTTTAGCTTTGGCACGTCTTGTCAAATTCTTGACACTCAGATATTCAACCACCAAAACATCGCATTTACGAAACAGCTCGTGCGCTGTTTTGAATTGAAAATCAAGTCTTGCTCTAGCCACAAATTGATGCAGTCTAGAAATCTTACTCTTGATAACTTGCCAAGGCTTAGAGCCTTTGACTCTACTAGCTAGTTTCGCCTGAAGCCTTGCTAATTTCTCAGCGTATCTCCTCAAGAACCTAGGGTTTTCGACTCTTTCACCATTAGAAAGGTAAACGTAATTAGTAATTCCCAAGTCAATGCCAAGAGTGTTTTCGTCAGTCGGCTGAATTTCTGCAACCGTCACGGGAACCGCTTTGTCTTCTAGCGTCAGGGCAATATACCACCTATCTGCTTCTCTGATAACTGTCCCCGTCTTAACCGTGAATCCTGTTGGTATTGGGCGATGGAATACCATCGGTACTTGACCTATTTTGGCAAGGTTAACACAAATTCTATTTTGCTCATCCTTGATGATATCTAAATTATCTAATTGAGGATAAGTAAAAGATTTGTAGTAGTCAAATCCTTTAAACTTGGGCTTGCCTCTACGATTGCCATTTTTGTCAGGCGTGGTGAAATTTGAAAAGGAAGTTTCCACTCTGTTAACCACATCCTGTAAAACCTGAGAATTCAAAGCTTTGTAATCAGGAAATAGCTTCTTAGTATTTTTCAGGTCAGCTAGTTGTATTGCCTGCCACTGTACATATCCGCCTTCAACATTCGAGAAAACGTCACCTTTCCTAGTCAAAGGATTGCCTGACTCATCCTTCTTTCTGCCATCCCTAGTTTGCACCCTGGTCAAAGGAATATTTTGATAAATCTCCTCAACGGAAACTATGGATGCAGTTAAGGGGCAGGCGTTAACAGGCGTTCTAGTGGACTCCCACCATCTAAATCTTTCACTCAATCGGTAGTTGTACTGACGGCGACAGAGTTCTAGATGAGCCACGATTGTTCCCAATTGGGCTTTTGTGGGTTTGAGGCGGTATTTGTACGTGAGTTGCATGGGAAACTTCCTTTTTTTTCGACCTTCCCACACCACAGTATAGTTAGTGTATCCCTGAAACGCAACACTTACCTTGAAAAAACATGAGAAACGACTTCGTGTCAAACGCCCGCTCAGTTTCAGACCTCAAAGCTCATGTGAATGAGTTTTACCGCAAAGATGTTTTGTGGAGCAGTTCATATTTCATTGCTTCCTGCGGAGGTGTTACTGTTTCTACACTTAGGAAGTATATTGAGAATCAGGATGGGTCCCGAAGATTGATCTGTGGTAGTTGAGTTTAATTGTCGGGCTCCGTGCCTCCGACCGACGAGCCTTTCATCCCTGCGATAATTTATTCGGGGTACTTCGCGCAGCGCTCAGATACAATCCCCTCTAAATATACTGAGGTACTTCCCGGCTGCTAGTTAAAATCATGCTGCATCAGAAAGGAATAAAGTTCTGACTCCGAACCTTTGCAATCCCTTCCTGATGATTTGTTAGGAAATAACTCTAAGGAATAATCCCTTTAATGAACCAGCCAATGAAAATACCTATAAAAAAAGCTCCTATTTGACCTGTCGAGACAAAATTGTTCCAAGCTTTCTGGAAATTCGTAAATATCTCGTAGCTTTGACCCAATATCACAGGCGAACTCAAATGAGATTTCACAACTAACAAATGAACGGCGTCATGCCAATGAATCGAGCTGGTCAATCCAGCAATAATTTCCGGCATTAAATTAACTATCATGGTGATTTTCTCCTGTGGTCGGTGTTACCCTAAGTACAACCAGTGTCATGTCATCTTCATTGCGGTTGCCGATGCCGATAAACTGGTGAACGCGATCGAACAAATAATCCAGAATTTCCTCAGACTGCTGATAATTTTGACAAGCCCACTGAAAAGCCGCTGTCAAGTTATCCTCATCAAAGCGATCGCCTCTTTGATTAGCAGCATCAGTAAATCCGTCTGTGTAATAAATAATAGTATCACCAGGCTGCAATTGCACGTGGGCTTCTTGGTAGCGCGAATCAGCATCCAAGCCAATCAACATTCCCTCCAAAGTATCGAGCCGAACAATCGAATTAGTTGCAGCTTGCCACAGCAAAGGCGGGTGGTGAGCAGCATTACTGTAAGACAGAATGCGAGTTTTCGGATCGTACTCCGAATAAAACAGAGTCACAAAACGGTGAGAATTCTCCAAATCCGCGTGCATTACCCGGTTTAAATGTTGCAAAATTCTCGCAGGCGAATGGCGGTTCAAAACCTCCGCCCGCAGCATACCCCGCGTCATCGTCATCAACAGGCCAGCCGGTACCCCTTTGCCCATTACGTCGCCGATGACAATGCTCCAGCGACCCTTGTCGATTTTGGACTTGAGATTTTTAATCAGGGATGGGGGGTGTTCCCCCTCATTCTCCTTGCCGATCGGGTCATAGTCAGCGGGAATAAAATCATAATAATCACCGCCGACTCTGCTAGCAGTTTGGCAGCGGGCGGCCACATCAAGACCGGGAATTGTGGGACAACTGCGGGGTTGCAGCCGCAATTGAATTTCCGCCCCAATTTCTAACTCTCTGTCCAGGCGTTCTTTTTCGGCCAACTTCACCGTCAGTTCGTCTTTGCAAATTGCCACGGCGGTTTGATCCGCCACCAAGCGAACTAATTTCTGCCTGCCGGGAGTCCAAATATATTGTGGGTCACTGCTAAAAACAAACAGCCGTCCGCGTTCCAAATTCTTGACTAAAATTGGCGCCCCAAACAAATGAACATCCGGGCCCAAATAACGGCCGACTTGCAAATCGAGACTAGAAGTTTGCCCGCTTGTTTGAGAAAAAGATTCACCAGCCGCGCCCGCACCTGCTGTAGCTTGCCTGGTGGCTATTTCCAGCGCTTTCCGCATATCTTGGCACTGCCGTCCTTCCTGACAGTGCAACTGCTGGAACCTGACTTGACCGTTGGGTTTGAACAGCACTAGGGCTCCCCCGTCGGCGTCGGTAACGCGAGTTGCCACCAAAGGCACCAACTCCAAAAATTGGTTGAGATTGTTAAAACTACGCAGGGCAAATCCCAGCGAGCCCAACATATCTTGAACGTTGTGCTGGTATCGGTGCAAGCGCGCTACCAGTTCTTTGAGGGCAAATACTGGCGTCGCGTCGGTGGAATTGCGACCCGTAGGGCGGTCAGCAGGTTGAGGTGAGGGGCGAGGCAAGGGCACAGCAGTCATTTTATATTGGTGATTTTCGATCTTAAAAGGAGATTGAGTGAGTGAGGAATTACGTACCACACGAACAGAAATCCGGTTATTTTTCGAGCAAGTAGTTTTGGCAGTATGCCATTGGTGCGAATTTAAGCCTGAAATCGTCAAGAAATCTCGTTTATAGCTGAGTCTAAATCCCCCTTAATAAGGGAGACTTTGAGCCCTTCTGAAACTACTTAATCAAGGTATGTAGTTGGGCTTTAGCCCTCTTTATCCATAGGCCTAAAGAGGGCTAAAGCCCAACTACGTACCTAATTTCGATGAGGATAATAAAACCACACTGTTTTTTAAGGGGGGCGCCCGGTGGCCGTCGGCGCAAGTCCTGCGATCGTAGTTTGAGGTTAAGGATTTGATATGTTGAAGCTCTGTATTCGCTTTCCCAAATCGGGACGGCTAGAGATACCTCATCAATCTAAAATCTAAAATCTAAAATCGAGTAGGGCTTCCACAAATTCGTAACTAGAAAACGGGCGCAAATCTTCGATGCTTTCCCCCACTCCAATAAACCGGATTGGCAGACCTAGCTGCTGCACTACTGCTAGGGCAACACCACCTTTAGCAGAACCGTCAAGTTTTGTCAATACTACTCCGCTTAATTTTGCCGATTCAGCGAATACTTCTGCCTGTCGCAAACCATTTTGACCTAGGGTGGCATCCAAGACCAGTAGAGATTCTACGGTAGCGCCGGGGGCTTTTTTGTCTACAATGCGACGGATTTTACTTAATTCGTCCATCAGATTTTTTTTGTTTTGCAGGCGGCCTGCGGTGTCTACGATCAACAATTCTGTGCCTCGGGCGCTGGCGGCGGCGATCGCATCAAACACTACAGCAGCCGGATCGGTATTTTTCCCCTCGTTGGCAATAATTTCGACACCGCTGCGGGATCCCCAAACTTTGACTTGTTCGACGGCGGCGGCGCGGAAAGTGTCGGCGGCGGCAATCAGGGTTTTGTAGCCTGATATTTGGGCGATGTGGGCAAGTTTGCCGATCGTCGTAGTTTTGCCTGCACCGTTAACTCCTACAATCAACCAGATGTTGAAAGTGTCTTTTTCCGGGGCAAAAGTCAAGCTGTAGGCGGGATTGCCGGCGGCGGTTTCGGCTGTCGGAGCGTCGAGAATGTCGCGCAGGATGCTTTTGAGAAAGGCTAGAGCCTGTTCTGGCGGCAAAACTTCTTTTGTGAGTCTTTCTTGGAGGCGCTTAATAATGATGTCGGTGGCGGCGACTCCGACATCGGCTTGTAGGAGCAAAGTTTCAATTTCGGCTACCGCGTCTTGATTGAGCGGGCCTTGACCGACGATCGCCTTTAGTCGATTAATTAAGCTGCGGCGGGTTCTTTCCAAACCTTTCCGCAGTTTTTGCAACCAACTGATTTCCTCAACGGATACTTGATCTGGCCGGCGCCCTTGACTGGCTAGGATTTCAGATGACCAGAGGAAGCCTTCGTCAAAGGCAAAACCGGGAATTTCTTGGATAATTGCGGCTCTTTCGGCGGCGGCTGCGATGACTTCTGGTTCCTCAAGGGCGGTTTCCTTGAGGCGTTCGATGCGATCCATGCGATCGGCTTGAGCTCGGGCCCAAAACGGCAGGGCTTCGGCTGTAGAGTCTTCAGATGCGATCGATTCTGTGTCTGCGAGCTCAGTTGCAGGTTGAGCAATTGCTATATTTTCTGCTGTAACTTCTAATTTTTGAGTAACAGGTTGAGGCGCGATCGACTCAGGGGACTGTAACAGAGGTTCGGGAATCTCTACTGAGCTTGCTGCTTCTGGCTCTTGACCGTCGCTACTTTCATCTTGCAGTGATGGTGAAACTTCTGGAACTTCTGCAACAGTTGGTGCAGATTCTGCAACTTCTGCAACTTCTGTTTCGGCTGCTGGAACTTCCGCCGGTGCTGTTTCAGTAACTTCTGTTTCAGGTTTTTGCTGTTTTTGAATATTTTTGTAAGCAGCTTTGGCCCAATTGAGATAATCCTCAGCTACAGCGGGGGAAGTTTCCTCAACTGCTGCATCTGTTTGAGGCTCAACCGGTGCGGATTTTGCCGCCTCATCTTGGGGCTGTTCGGGGGGAGTTTCTGGTTCAGAAGATCCGCTTTCGCTGTACTGGCGACGAAACCAATTAAATACCATAGAAGTAAATGGGGAAATAGAGAATAGTTATCAGTCATTTAGCCATCAGTCCTTAGTTTAGAGCGGATTGTGGATTGTGGATTGCCGATCGCTAATGACTAATGACTGCTGACTAATGACTACTGACTTACAACTTCTGCATTGATTTTATCGACGACTCGGCGGAGGACTCCGTTGATGAACCGATGTCCTTCATCACCGCTGTAGCGTTTTGCGAGTTGGACGGCTTCGCTGACGCTGACTTGTTCAGCTAAGCCGAGATAGAGGATTTCGGCGATCGCGATTCTCATGATATCTCGATCGATCCTGGGCAGGCGATCGATTTGCCAGTCTACCAGGGCTTCCGAGAGCAATTCGTCAATTTGAACGCGGTTGGCGCTGACTTTTGTCAGGATTTGCAAAGCATAGGTACGGACATCTTGCTGGTTGGCTAGCTGGATCAGTTCCGGAAACTCCATTGCTGAACCCAGACGGTTGATGGCGGTTTGGGTGAGTTCGAGTGCATCCCGCACCATTGCTCTAGCACTTTGTATATCAGCGGCGCGGATTTCGCTAGCCAGCAGTTTGTCGCTACCTCGCTGCACTTCGGAGGCTGCTGCTTCTAGGGATTCTTGAACTTCTGTAGTCAGGGTGCGGATGGCGGCGAGGAGAACATCTTGCAGTTTCTTAGCTTCTAAGAGTTCTGGATTCGCCGGTAGTTGGCTGATACCGAGGAGTGCGAGTTCGCGTGAGGTTTCGCGTGCTTTTTTCATATGTTTTAGATAGCAATTGGGAATTTAGGAATTTCAGAATTGTTGAGATTGCTAAGCGCTGGTTCAGAGCATAGACTTGGACTTTAGCAGAAAAACTCGCAAAAAAACCTGCCCTCAGTAACGATTGTTTCTGGGCAGGTTTTGGAAAAATATTATTTGCGATGGGGAAAGTTTACGCGTGATGAAAATGTAGACAAAGCGAACCAAAGGCTGTCGTCTAAGCTCTACAGGATGTCAATTGTATATTTCGCTGAGCATTATTAAAAATCCTCTCCCTCTCTCCCCCTCTCCCCCTCTCCCCTTCCAACACCCCACACAATCTATATTCAAAAAACCTTTGTCTAATCTTCTTCGACTGGTACAGGCTGGTATCTTGATTCCGATAGCAAGGGTTCGAGTGTTTTGCCGGGGGGGTTGCCGGGGGTGACTGCAACTGAGTTGCTGGGGTTGACGATGCCGCCGGAGATGATGACTTTAAAGGCATCTTCGATCGACATTGACAAATTAACGACATCTGCTTCCGGGACTATAGCGTACCATCCGGTGGTGGGGTTGGGAGTGGTGGGGATGAAAATGCCGATCGGGCTTTCGCCGGAAAGATGAGACGGAATGTCGTTACTCTCGATCGTACCGGTCACAAATGCTAAAGTCCAGATTCCCCGCCGGGGATACTCTACCAACACCACCCGGCGAAATTTGTCATTAGATTTGAGGATAGTTCCCAGCAGTTGTTTCAGGGTTTTGTAAACCGAACCCGCTAGGGGAATGGCCTGTAACAGGCGTTCGCCAAAGTCTAGCAGCCACTTCCCGAAGATGTTGCGGGCCATCAAACCAATGACTAAAATGCTCAGCAGGGGTACAGCCAACCCTACTAAGAGATTTAGCAGGTTGACCAAAATCGGGTGGAGTCCGTCAAAAGGATTAATCTGCTTGGGAATTTTGGTAAGAAAATTGATCACCCAACTGGCGACGGTAATTGTCAGCCAGATGGTGGTAGCTAAGGGTATCACTACCAGCAGACCTGCGATCAGGTCATTTTTTAAGTCTTGTTTGATGCGTTGGAGCACGGCGGGTCAAATCTCCTCGTAACTGGCTGCAATCACCTGATTGACATCCACCCCGGCGTAAACGCGCGGGGATTTCCAAACCTCACGATTTAGGTTTCTGCTTCTGTCCCTTGCGGGGTTTCGCACCAGCCCGAACAGATTTACTCTGTTCAGGTCTTACAGTCGCTCCACAGACTGAAACGGCAAGCCCTGCCGCCAAAATATTTTTTGCTGCATTGATATCTCGATCGTGGTGAGTCCCGCAATTAGGACAATCCCATGAACGGACATTCAAGGGCATCTTTTGAGCAATATATCCGCACTCAAAACACCGTTTTGAACTCGGAAACCATCGGTCAATCTTGACCAAGGTACGACCGTACCAATCGCACTTGTACTCAAGTTGCCTGACCAGTTCGCCCCAACTAGCGTCACTAATAGCAAGGGCAAGTTTCCGGTTTTTAACCATGTTTTTCACAGCCAAATCTTCTACGGCGATGGCTTGATTTTCACGCACCAACCTAGTTGTTAACTTGTGAAGATTATCTTTCCTTGTGTCAGCAATTTCTTGATGCACTCTTGCTACTTTACGCCGTGCTTTGTGCCGATTATTCGACCCTTTTTGTTTTCTACTTAAAGCTTTCTGCGCTCTTTTTAACTTGCGATATTTTGCCTGAAATCCTTTGGGATTGACAATCTTTTCGCCGTTGCTCAGTGCCACCAAGCTTGTAATTCCTAAGTCAATGCCAACTTGACTATTTGTTTTAACCAGTGCTTCAATTTCAACATCCACCAATAGGGAGATTGACCACCGACCAGACGGTGCAAGTTTCACCGTAATAGTTGATGGTCTTGCACCCTCTGGTAATGTTCGACTCCAGCGAATCGACAACGGTTGGGTACATTTTGCCAGAGTTACTTGTCCGTCTTTGAACTTAAATGCCGATTTGGTAAATTGTGCGCTACCACCGTTTCGTTTCTTCTTGAAGTTAGGATACTTTGCCTGCCCGTCAAAAAAGTTGGTGTAAGCAGTTTGCAAATGTCGCAAGCATTGCTGCAATGGTACTGAAGAAACAGCATTGAGAAAATCTAATTCTTCAGTTTTTTTCCACTCGGTTAACATTGAAGAAGTTTCAGCGTATCCTACCCGTTTTTGTTCTGTGTACCAAGCTTCGGTTCTTGCAGCTAAAGCACGGTTGTAGACCAAACGAGTACAACCTATAGTGCGTCGCAACAAAATTTCTTGTTCCGGCGTTGGGTAGAATCGATAGCTGAAGGCTTTTAGTGTCATGCTTACAGTGTAATACCTAAATTGTAAGATGTGCGTAATTTCTTGTCAAGTTTTGTAAAGCCGTCGAGCGAAGGACGGGTTTTAGACCCAAATTTTTGATAAAGCAACTGCACGGGCTGTACTGAAAGTTACTGTGGACGATCGTCTTCTCTGCTGCCAAACCCTACGCTTGCCGAGCGCGGAAGAGTTAGGGATCGGCGGTGCTATATCTATATTTTAAATAATTATTGCAGGCAAAGCGCCTGATTTTAATATATGCGGGCTGTGCAACACCCGAGCATATTGTATATTTTAAGACAATTTGCCTCGTAATTCAAAAATAGGCTCATATTGTTAAGGCTGCCGGAGTCGGGGTGTTTCCTGTAGAGTGCTTTTGGGCTGCTTCCACAATTGATAAATTTTTAGGATGGGGCGGGCTAGAACAATGCCAGTGGTGATTGTATCGCGATCGCGCCCGCTCCCATCGGACAATCTATTTTTTGAGAACTTGACAGAAGTGCGATCGAGAAAGGTGAGAGATTTTACATTAAATGTTTCTCAAATGCCAGCTACTTCTTAAACTATTTGACTCCGTTAAAAAATGGATGCCGTGCCACGTAGACTCCTGATTGGAAGGTTAAAAAAATTACACCAAAGTTCCTAATCCCAAATTCAATTCTGCAAGTAAATCTTCAATCTAAAATCTCAAATCGATTGACTATTCTTTGAAAAACCGTAAAATATAGTCAAATTTATACCCGATCGCGGTAATCTCGCCAAAAATAGCTTATGTTCAATACAGCCGGACTGTTTGAAGAAAAACCTCTTCAGGGAAATATTGCGGGTGTTTCAGCAGAAATACCAGACTTATTTGGCAGTAAGTTCGTTAGCGAAGCCCTCGTAGAGGATCGCCTAAATCGATTGACCCAAATTGCGATCGGGGATACGAATGTTTTATTTGATACCAGCTATGGTTTGACTCAAACATCCGATTTGGTTGCCGGTGCGACTGGTAGTGCGATCCTCTACGAGGGCTTCGCTAACGACCTTTTTGACCAAATCACCGACTTCCGGCTCCCGCACTCACCAGACGACAATCTTAAATGCGATCGCACTCTAACATCCCAGACCGATATCTCCACTCAACTTCAGAGAGACGAACTTACAGGGATGGATTTTGCTGTGGGTGATGCTGGTAGCGATCCAGAGCGATCGCAATCCCGAACTGCTGCGCTATTACCTTCAGAAAAATGGGCTTTCAATTTCCCAGATTATACCATCGACCACCAAGGTTTAAACAGCCTCAATATCAAAATTGGTTACGGCTTAAAACCCGGAATCACCAAAAATGAATATCCCGATTTTGTGCCAATCTACAAAAGTATTGATAACTTCCTACTTAACTACCCCAATGAAACGGACACCTGGGAAAATATTAACAAAAATCTGAGTCAAAAAGTGCTAGAGGAAAATCCGGCACTGACCGATGTTACCATCCAACTCGAAGTTTTGCCAACAAATAGATTGCCCTACGAACGAGCAACTACAGTTTTCCGAAGTCGTGTCGGTCAACTCAAAGAAAATGGCAACTTTTCCTTGAAAGACTACGCAATTAATCACCAAGGATTGAACAAGATCGATCTGGATGTTGATTATCAGTACAAACCGGGGACTTCCCCAAACGAATATCCCGATTTCTTGTCAATCTTAAAGAGCATTGATAACTTTTTAAGCAAGTATCCCAATGAGACAGATTTCTGGGAAATTGTCAATAAAAGATTGACTCAAAACATCCTCAACGAATATTCTGGCTTAGCAGCAATTAAGATCGATTTGAACGTTTTGCCAAGCCAAACATTACCCTATAACCGCACCAGCAAAGTTACTCGCACTCAACCCAGCAATCCTCAAGGAACTTTCCTCGTTGGCAATACAAAAGGCAATAATGTGCTGCGGTTTGACGGCAATACGGGCAATCTTCTAGGCGAATTTATCCCATCGGGCAGCGGCGGTTTATTTAGTCCAGATACAATTCTTTTTGGCCCAGATGGCAACGGCGACGGTAAGCCGGACATTTACATTGCCAGTGGCGACAAGCCAGGAAATTCCGGACAACCGACAGCATCTGCCGTATTGCGATATGACGGAGTTAGTGGCGGATTTATTGACAAGTTTGTCGGCGACAATCCGAACACTACTGCTGATGAAACTGGCGGATTGTCTCGTCCTTATGGTTTAGCTTTTGGTGCCGACGGTAATTTTTATGTCAGCAGTTTTTTGACCGATCAAATTCTTAGATACAACGGCAAAACAGGACAATTTATAGATGTATTTGCAACGGGCAAACAGCAAGCGGGAGGATTGAATGGGCCGAACAATTTACTGTTTGCTCCTGACGGCAATTTGTACGTGACAACGCAGGGGAGTGTTGCTCGTGATGGCAAAGCTGATTTTAGTGCAGGTTTCGCCAGCCAGGTGCTGCTTTACAACCCGCAAACTGGGCAGTCAAGTATCTTTGCTTCCCCCGATCCTTCGCCTCGGAGTCAGGGATTTGTGAGTCTTTTGGGCATGGCAATCGGGCCCGCTGACGGCGACCTGTATGTGAGCGATTTTGCTAACGATATCAGGCGCTACAATTTAAAAAGTGGGGATTTGGTCAAGGTTTTATCTACCAATTATACTGATACTTCCCCCAGTAGCAATTATGTAGGTGGTTTGGCATTTTCGCCGATCGGCAATTTGTTTGCAGTTGGCTTTGACAACCGCGCCAATGCTAACAATGTTGGTGCGGTTTTGCGGTACAATGGCAAAACTGGGGAACCGCTGCCAATATCGAGCAATCCTTTGTCTAGTAACAGTTCGATTTTTGTCCCTCCCGACAGCAAGTTACAGCGTCCGGTAGGAATTGCTTTCTTTCCTTCGGATGCTAAGCTGACCGAGAAGTGGAATTTTACAGCGGCAAATTACCCAATTAACCATCAAGGGTTAAACAACCTAAATCTTGATGTAAACTATCAGTACAAAGAGGGGATTCAAAATTATCAGTATCCCGATTTTGTGCCGATTTACAAGAGCGTTGATGATTTTTTAGTTAACTATTCTAACGAAACTGATTTTTGGGAAATTGTTAACAAAAATTTGACCGAAAAAGTGCTTGCCGAAAATCCAGCAATTTCTTCGGTGACTGTTGATTTGAATGTTTTGCCAACGAACCAATTGCCTTACGATCGCAGCAGTACCGTTACTCGCACTACAAATGGTAAATTAGGGGAAGCCTGGGATTTCAAGATTCCTAATTATTCGATCGCTCACCAGGGTTTGAATAACCTGAACATTGATGTCAAGTATCAGTACAAGCCAGGAATTACGCAGGCTGAATATCCCGACTTTGTGCCGATTTACAAAAGCATAGACAATTTTTTGGTTGATTATCCAAATGAAACGGATTTATGGGAGATTTTGAATAAGAATTTGACGCAAAAGCTGCTGGAACAAAATCCGGCTTTGGATTCGCTGGAAGTTAGTATCGAGGTTTTGCCGACTAACAGATTGCCTTACGAACGAGCTAGTATTGTGTCGCTGGCTTAGCGTCTAATTCAATACGGTTAACTTAACGATTTTTGACGAATTTCACTTCGCGATTTTCTAGGCAATACAGGCATTATTTGCCAGTTAGATTGTTCTTAAGTTAAGCGTATTGGCTTCAAAATGTTTTTTTTGTGGACAATTATTGACAGGGAATACATTCCTTGCTAAGGTGTGTGTAATTCAGTAGGTTGCGTAGAAACGGAGTTTTTGTGCATCCAGAACGAACGCATTTAAATTGTCTGTTGTGGTCAAAAAACATTTTTTTGAAGAAACTGGGTTTATGAATTAAAGCGAGTTTGCAAAGATCTATCTTGGGATAGATGGGTCTGTTTCAGGCAATTGCTATAAAGCAGTCCAGGCTTTAGGTGGGTTAAAAACCCGGTTTCTGGGTTAAGATCGATCGCTCATAGGATTTGAACTTTGAGATTTGAGATGGGTAATGACTTATTCTGTATGGGTTTGCAGTTTGCCTAAAGTTGCATTATTTTGTGAAACGGGTATCACAGATTTTGCGTAGAAATCGGGTTGTTCTGTGTTTGGAACTAAGAAAGATAGTTGTTTTGCGATCGAAAATCTGGATGCAGTCGCTTTCCTGGCGCAGAGGTTCCAGCAGTAAGCTGAGTATTTTTTATCTTTTCTTTAGAATGACGATGGAAATTAGGTAAATAATGGAATTATTCAAGGATTTTTGATTGCATTTTTCTGTAAATATATCAAGGAATTTTTGTGAAAACGCTCAATATCCTCTTAGTAGAGGACAGTCCCCTAGATGCCGAGCTGATTGAGGCATATCTCATGGATGGCGGTCTAGACTTTTGTTTGCTGTGCGTGGAAACTCGGGAAGATTTTGCCGTAGCGCTGGAAAAACACTGTGTTGATATTATTTTGGCAGATTATATGCTGCCTTGTTTTAACGGGATAGCAGCGCTGGAAATGGCCCGCACTACTTGTCCGGGAGTGCCGTTTATTTTTGTGTCGGCTACTTTGGGCGAGGAAGTGGCAATTGAGACTTTGAAAAGCGGGGCTACAGACTACGTTCTCAAACGGCGTTTGACGCGGTTGGTTCCGTCGATCGAGCGGGCCCTGCGGGAAGTTAAAGAACGGCTCGATCGCAAAGCAGCTCAAGCACAGCGTCAAGAAAGTGAAGCCAGGTTTCGGATGATGGCAGATACCGCGCCGGTGATGATTTGGATGTCGGATATCGATCGACTTGGCGATTACTTTAACAAAGTTTGGTTGGAGTTTACCGGTAAAACTTTGGCGCAAGAAATCGGCATCGGTTGGATGGAAAGCTTGCACCCTGACGACTTGCCAAAATATATGGATGTTTACCGGAGAGCCTTCGACGCCCGCAGCGAGTACCGGATCGAGTACCGCTTGAGGCGCTATGACGGGGAGTACCGCTGGGTTGTGAGTACGGGGGTACCCCTGTACAGACCCGATCGCACTTTTGCCGGTTACATCGGTTCTTGCATCGATATTAGCGATCGCCAACAGGCAGAACAAGAACGTGTTATGGCTTTGTCCCGGGAACAAGCAGCTCGCAAGCAAGCAGAAGAAACAGCTCAAGCGCTACTATCGGCAAACGCTCGAATTACTAACATTCTCGAAAGCATTACCGACGCTTTTGTCGCCTTCGATTTAAACTGGAACTACACATATATTAACCACAAAGCTCTTGAGCTTATAGGCAAGTCACAAGTCGAACTAATTGGGAAAAACATTCGGGATATTTTTCCCAAGGTTGTCGATTTACAGTGCTACGAAATGGCTACCAAAGCATTAGCCGAAAAGGTGACGGTCGAGTATGAAGAATTTGTACCTTTATTGAATAAGTGGTTGGAAGTGCGTTTTTATCCTTCCGAGTCTGGTTTGTCGGCTTACATCCAAGATGTGAGCGATCGCAAGCAATCAGAAGCAGCACTCAAAGCCAGTCAAGAAAAGCTGAGAATGTTGGCAGAATCTAACTTGATCGGAATTCTCTTCGGCGATGTTGACGGCGGTATCAGTGAGGCTAACGACGAATTTTTGCGCCTGGTTGGCTACACGCGGGAACAGTTGCAGCGCGGGGAACTCCGCTGGATTGACATTACACCGCCGGAGTACCTACCGCTGGACGAAATCGGCATCGCAGAGGCAAAGGCCGAGGGCGTTTGCACTCCCTACGAAAAGGAATACATTCGGCCCGATGGCAGCCGGATTCCGGTGTTGGTGGGGTATATTTTGTTGGGGGAAAAGCGGCAAGAATCAGTGGCTTTTATTCTTGATTTGACGGTTCGCAAGGAGTTGGAAAAAGAACTGCACGATCGAGCCGAGGAATTGGCACGGGCGAACCGGATTAAAGACGAGTTTCTGGGAACTTTGTCCCACGAATTGCGGACGCCGTTGAATGCGATGCTGGGATGGGCGCAACTGCTGCGCCACCGCAAGTTTGATGAAAAAACGACTGTTAAGGCTCTGGAAACGATCGACCGCAATACGCGATCGCTGGGGACGCTAATTGAGGATTTGTTAGACGTGTCGCAGATTATGACTGGCCAACTGTCGCTGAATTTGCGGTGGGTAGATTTGATTTCGACTGTTGAAGGCGCTATCGATACTCTCGCCCCGGCGATTGGGGCAAAAAATATTGAAATTGTGACGGATTTCGACCAAACTGCGGGGCGGATGTTTGGCGATTCCGGCCGCTTGCAGCAGGTGGCGTGGAATTTGCTGTCGAATGCAATTAAGTTTACTCCTGACGGAGGACAGGTGAGGGTGGCGCTGCGTAAAATGGAGAAAACGAGTATCCCCGGACAATCCGCCTGTTATGAAAATTTGTCACCGCCTAGTGTGGAAATTGAAGTCAGCGACACGGGACAAGGGATTCGGGGAGAGTTTTTGCCGCACGTTTTTGAGCGCTTCAGCCAAGCTGACAGCTCTGCAACCCGATCGTACAACGGATTGGGTCTAGGTTTGGCTCTCGTGCGCCATTTTGTGGAAATGCACGGGGGAACAGTGCAAGTAGAATCGGCTGGCCAAGGACAAGGAGCGAGCTTTTTCGTTAGATTGCCAATTAAACAGCCAGAGGGCGACAGCGGATTTTCTGTTACCGGGGCTGGGGAGTTTTTGGTTCGAGAAACCCCGGCCAGATCCCCTATAGATCCGTCTTTTGTTAGCAGCAACCTTTCGGGAGTGCGGGTGTTGGTGGTTGATGGCGACGCCGATTCCTTGGATTTTGCGCGTACAGTGCTCGAAGATTGCGGAGCCGAGGTGGAGACGGCTGTCTCGGGAATGGAAGCCTTGGAAGCGATTTCTAGGCTGAATCCGGATGTGTTGGCGATCGATCTTAGGATACAAACCGCTGAAGGAGAGGCTCTGCTGCCGCAAGTGCGAGAGCAAATGGGGGACAGGGAAATTCCGGCGGTGGCTTTCACAGCTTACGGTAGGCTGGAGGAACGGGTGCGGGCGCTGCGACAGGGTTTTCAAATTCACCTACCCAAGCCTCTCGATCCTGCTGAGTTGGTGGCGGTGGTGGCAAGTTTGGTGTCGCGGGCGATCGATTTTTGATTGACTTGGCAAGGATGGAAATCTTCACTAAAAATCAATTTTCTTTCATTCGGGCGATCGTACATTCATTATATAACAATCAATAACCAATGACCCAACCGTTAATCGCTCAATCTCCTTCGGCAATTTGATTTGAAACCCACTCATTTATGCCTTCAGGACCAATAACATAACGATAATGAGTAGAGCCTCGAATGATTACTTTGATTTTTTTAGGACTGATTTTTTCGCTCTCAATAGTTAGGCATCCGTGGCCTGTTTCTTGCCAAGTCTGTATCAGCAAGCTCTCGATTTTGGCAAATAGACTGCTGACTGAAGTTTCCCTGCTATCTGGTTCTCTTGACATATTAGATGGGTTGAGATACAAATTGACAGACTCTCTCGCCACTAGGACGCGAGCCTCTCTATTTGAGCTATCGGCGCAACTTCTTCTTTTTTATGCAAATTACCTATATTTTTTACAAAACTTTACACAACTGGCGATCGCGCCTGATTTATATGGTGTGCGATCGATTACCGCAATAAGTAAGGTTCGTAGTGCGGACTTCAGTCCGCAGCTTTTTGCGGACTGAAGTCCGCACTACGAACCATTTTTTATGGTAATGCACCGGACATGATATGAGTCGTCTCTCGCTGGAGGAGGAGCGAAGTCCGAACGATCGAACCAATTTAATTATGGTCGTGCCAAACCGGATTTCTGTCTCAGCCAGGTAACAGTAATCATTAATAAATTACTATTACAGCTAATTTGTCAAGCCCCTAAAGTTATATATTTAATTTAAGTAAAAGTATTTTTTTGATAGTGAGGTGAACAAACCATCGCCTCAAATGTCAAGCTCATCAACTGGGTGCGAGCTTTTAAAAGTACCGTGCCGGGGTAAATGCTTCTGAGACTCCCGTCTTTCCCACCGTGCAAGGATTTTTTTTCAATCTGTGATTTTTCCGCGCTCTCCGGTTCCAACTATCTACTAGATACCAATTGCACCCGGCCAGCATCCATTTCATCCATTAATAACTCTAAAGCCTCATAATCAATATCCGAGATGTAGCCCAAACGGGTCAGCTCGTTGTTGATTTCGTTTTCAATGTCAGGCGTCAACTGCTTAATGTAGAGGGCTTTTTCTACAAGTTGACGAATAGCATGAGTTGCTTGCATAGTATATCGGAGAACTCCGTACAGTTTTATTGTCATCTTAACAGTCGATGGAGTGAGTGATCCAAATCAGAACTAACCAGTGATTTCAATTACATTGCTCGGTTTAACCTAACAGCTAGGGTAAGGTCGATCGCAATCTTTACGATTGCCAACACTAAACCTCGTCGCACAAATAAAAAATAGTATAGTAGCTTACCTTTACTCCGTAAATCTTGCATAAACTTTTATAAAAAAGACTAAATAAATAAAGATTCAGTAAACCACTCAAAACTACCGGTCGGTTTTCCTCAGGTAGGGTTACGCTCGTAGGTGTCAAGTAGGTTTAGGCTTACCTCCGTCCAGTACGGTAGTTGAAAATACGTAGCAACCATAGGTTTGATATATGCAGACACTTCTTGTCCATAAACCAATTACGGTGATTCGACCCCTAGACCACCTAAATGCAGCCACAGCCGGAGAATTCACAGAGCAACTAACCACAACAATTTCAGCCCCTGGAGTAGTAGCGGTACTCGTAGATGTTGGCGCAGTAACATTTATTGACAGCGCGGGTTTGATGGCATTGATTTCCGGCCTCAAGCAGGCGAAAAAAATGGGACGCAGGTTTAGTCTGTGTTCAGTTACCGCCGGAATTAGAATGATTCTGGAACTCAGCCAACTCGATCGAGTTTTTGAGATATTTGAAAATGTCGAAAGCTTTGAAGCAGCAAACTCTTGTCTTGTGTAAACAAGCACTTCTAGAATCTACTCACCGGTGAAAACAAGTAAGCAAACACAGCAACTTCAGTTAAAGGCCTCCAAAGAGATAGGACTGCCGTTGGCGTATTGGCAGATTTTAAGGTAGGCTGCTTAAGAGTCGCAAGTATTTAGCGAGTCGAGCCGTGGCAGTAAAAGTCGAAGAATTACTTACAGCAGAAATCAATCAGCCTGCTCGTTATCTAGGAAACGAGTTGGGGGCTGTCCGCAAGCCTTGGGATGGGGCGTCTGTACGCTGGGTGCTCACATATCCAGAAGTGTATGAAGTTGGTGCTTCCAATCTGGGACACATCATCCTTTACAATATTTTGAATGCTGGGCCGAGACAGTTGTGCGATCGAGCTTATTTGCCGGCACCAGACTTAGCAGCAAAACTGCGATCGACCAAAACTCCCCTGTTTGCTGTAGAATCCAGGCGATCGCTCACAGAATTTGATATTCTCGGCTTCAGCCTCAGCTACGAACTCGGAGCAACAAACATTCTGGAAATGCTGGATTTAGCCGGCATTCCCCTAACTTGGAAAGAAAGAGCGACAAATGCCCAAAATGGTGGCGATTTGCCGCTAATTTTTGCTGGCGGACAAACCGCAACCTCCAATCCCGAACCCTACGCTGACTTTTTTGACTTCATCGCTTTGGGAGATGGAGAAGAATTGCTGCCAGAAATTGGCTTGATTTTGGCTGATGGCAAAACTAATAATTTGAGCCGAGAAGCTTTGTTGTTGGATTTAGCGCAAATTCCCGGCGTTTATGTCCCCCAATTCTACGAAATGGCGGCAGACGGTTCTGTTCATCCCAACCGCCCGCAAGTCCCAGAAAAAATTCTGCGCCGCGTGGCGACTCCCATACCAGCTTATTCGATCGGGCTAGTACCCTACGTCGAAACAGTACACGACAGACTGACAGTCGAAATCCGCCGGGGATGCACCCGCGGCTGTCGCTTCTGTCAGCCGGGAATGCTGACTCGCCCCGCCCGCGATGTGGAACCGCAGCAAGTCGTAGAGGCGATAGAAGAAGGAATGAAAGCCACCGGGCACAGTGAGTTTTCCCTGCTTTCCCTGAGTTGTTCCGACTATCTGGCACTCCCGGCTGTGGGGATGGAAATCAAAAACCGCCTCAAAGACAAAAATATCTCTCTGTCTTTACCCAGTCAGCGGGTTGACAGATTTGACGATAATATTGCCGACATTCTCGGCGGCACGCGGCAAAGCGGTTTGACTTTTGCCCCGGAAGCCGGCACGCAGCGGATGCGCGACATCGTTAACAAAGGTTTGACGAATGAAGAATTGTTGCGGGGTGTCAAAACTGCGGTCGATCGCGGTTGGGATAAAATCAAGCTGTATTTTATGATCGGTTTGCCGGGAGAAACCGATTTTGATGTTCTGGGAATCGCCGAAACAGTCCGCTGGCTGCAAAGGGAATGCAGGCTTAATGGCAGGCGGCCACTGAATTTTAACTTGACAATTTCTAATTTTACCCCCAAGCCTCACACTCCTTTTCAGTGGCATTCGGTTTCTACTGCCGAGTTTTCACGGAAGCAAAAATTGCTGAAGGGTGAATTCAAAGCGATGAGAAATATCAAGGTGAATTATACCGATGTGCGGATTTCGGCAATGGAGGATTTTGTCGGTAGGGGCGATAGGCGTTTGGGCGCTGTAGTCCGCCGTGCTTGGGAACTTGGCGCTGGTATGGATGCTTGGTGGGAAAGCTTAGATCAAGCATACAAGGCTTGGACAAGGGCGATCGATGAATCGGGACTTACCTGGAAATACCGCCAAGTCGAAAGCGGCGAATGGAATCTGTTTGAGAAGGAAGAAGGAAGTTCGGCAACGAGCACTGTACAAGATGTAACGGATAGAATGAAGAATGAAGAAGGAAGTTCGGCAACGAATTCTGTAACGGATGTAACGGATGTCAGTCCGATGGAAGTCGGAAGAAGGAAGAAGGAAGAAGGAAGAAGTACAAACTCCGCCACTCTCCCAATCTCCCAATCTCCCAATCCCCCAATCTCCCAATCCCCCAATCCCCCACTCTCCCCCTCCCACACTCTCCCCCTCTTTCTCGATCGACCTTTACCTTGGGATCACCTAGACACGGGGATCGACAAAAACTGGCTGAAAATTGACTTGCAAAAGGCTTTAGAAGCAGCGACGGTTCCTGACTGTTCCTTTGAAGGGTGTTCGCGGTGCGGGGTTTGCGGCACAGATTTCGGACACAATGTGGTTGTGGATGCCCTGCCAATTCCGGAGTTTGCTGGGGAATTCGTGCCGAATACAGAACGGAAACAGCGTTTTCGGGTTTGGTTTGGGAAGGTGGGCGATATGGCTTTGGTTGGTCATTTGGATTTGCTGCGATTGTTCGATCGAGTTGTCCGTAGGGCTGATCTACCCATTTCGTTTACCGGCGGCTTCCACCCAAATCCTCGGATTTCTGTCGCAAATGCTCTGCCTCTGGGCGTTACCAGCACTGGGGAAATTGCTGATTTTGAACTCACTGAGTCGATCGATCTTGAGATTTTTCGAGCAAAATTGGTGGCGACTCTGCCGGAAAATATTCCGATTTACAAGGTTGAGTCGATCGACCTCAAAGCTCCTTCTGCCAGTCAGTTGTTAGAAGCTGCGGAGTACGTCATTACTGTGGCTGCAACAGGCCTGTTGACCGAAAATGGCGAATCTGACCGGGATGATTCTACTGCTGTCTCCGTCGCAGATACTGCCAATTGGGAAGCTTGGGTGCAGGCGATCGCCGAAACAGAGGCTTTTTGGCGGGTGCACACTACTAAGTCGGGAAAGACGCGGGATGTCAATTTGCGCGATCGGCTGCACAAACTCGAACTTGTTGAGCAGAAACCAGAAAACAGCACCTCCGGTAAATCCGAAGGTACAGCCGTCTTGCGCTATACCGGCAGTTGTCGCAGCGACGGCAACTTGCTCAAGCCAGAACATCTGGTTTTTATGCTCGAACAAGTAAGCGAGCAACAAATTCAGCTTGTGCAGGTTCAACGCAGTCAGCTAATCCTGAGTTATTGTTAAGATAGGGAAGCTAAGAGTGGAATATTTCACCCGGGGTTCCCTATCGGGATGTATCGTTTTACGCTATAATTGCTTGTTATGGAAGCCGCAGCGGCTTGAGCGCTTTTGTCGCTCGTCGCTAAAAGTCAACCAGCAACGCGGGCTGGGTGCAAATTGCTTCTGTTCAAGACTTCAAGCCTTTTTGTAGATTCACGGGCTAAATCTAGCGCTAAACCCGCAGGAGCAGGGCCTGAACCAAATTGATGGATTAATTTCGATCGATCGAGTGGTTGTCGATCGTCGGCTTACTCAAAAATCTCATGGTTCAAGCCGCAGAGCGGGTATTCAACAATAGATGTTTTTGACCTCGATCGAAAACGGATACAAGCCCGGACTTAATTCGTGGAGAACCCCAAATTTTAGACCAAGGTTCAAGCTCCCAGATTCATCTGCGCTTGTAAATCTCAAATCTAAAATCTCAAATCTAAAATCGACTGACCAGGTTTTAGGGTTGGCAGGGGCGGAAGTTCCAGTCGAATGCCAAGAGTAGAATCTGTTGAGTGCGATCGCGCAAGAATTCAACAAAAGTCTAGGCGATTTAACTCCTACTTAACTTTCCCTCAAAACCAGCCCTCAACCACGCAAGCAGAGTTATCAGTTCGTAGTGTTAAGTTGTGTGTTCAGTTGTGTGTTAAGAAATTGGTGAGAGTGTCGCTGAATTTATTCCCTGAGTTCAAAGGAAGAGTTGCAAATGTTGAATTTTGAAGTATTGAGGAAAGCAATTCTCAACTTAAAACTCAATATTGCTAACTCGATAAAAACCTCCTTATTTCTATCTCTCAGATTTATCTGCTGAGCATAACTCATAACTCTCGATCGGGCGGGTTTAACTACTTTTTTATCTGTAACAGTGAACAGTGAACAGTGAACAGTGAACAGTTAAATTGCCTTCCACCCTCCACCAACTCACAGCTAATAACTCTTCAAGCTACTACTACTACTACTACTAATTACAGTTAAAGTCAGAGGCACTCAGAGGGCGTTAGTGTCTCTAACTTACTGACAGTTTTTTGAGGAAATTGAATGACAAAGCAGATAGTTATAGCAGAGCAGCATCGCATTGCTGCCGTCTTTTCAGAAGATCAAATCCAAGAACTCGTGGTAGCCACAGGCAGCCATCAAGTCAGTGACATTTACTTGGGAATTGTCGAAAATGTACTTCCTGGAATAGATGCGGCCTTCGTCAATATTGGCGACCCAGAACGCAACGGGTTCATGCACGTCACAGACCTCGGCCCACTGCGGCTCAAACGATCGGCAGGAGCAATTACAGAACTCTTGACCCCCCAGCAAAAAGTGCTGGTACAGGTGATGAAAGAACCGACGGGCAGCAAAGGCCCCCGGCTGACAGGCAACATTACCTTACCCGGGCGATATTTGGTACTGATGCCCTACGGCAGGGGAGTCAATCTTTCACGGCGCATCAAGTCGGAAGCCGAGCGCAACCGCCTCCGAGCCCTGGCTATTTTGGTGAAACCGGCCGGGATGGGGCTGCTGGTAAGAACCGAAGCCGAAGGCATGACTGAAGAAGCCATCATGGAAGATTTGGAAGTGCTGCAAAAGCAGTGGGAAGCTGTTCAACTTGAAGGTGGTTCCACGCGGGCGCCGGCACTGCTCAACCGCGATGACGATTTTATCCAGCGGGTGCTGCGGGATATGTTCAGCGGCGACGTGAACCGGATTGTGGTGGACTCGCAAAATGGGATTAAGCGGGTGAAGCAGCAGTTGATGAGCTGGAACGGCGGTAAACTTCCTGCGGGAGTTTTGATCGACCACCACCGAGAGCGCGCCTCGATTTTAGAATTTTTCCGCGTCAACGCTGCGATTCGAGAAGCTCTCAGACCAAGGGTAGATTTACCTTCTGGCGGTTATGTGATTATTGAGCCGACAGAAGCGCTGACGGTAATTGATGTGAACTCTGGCTCGTTTACTCGATCGGCAACAGCTCGCGAAACTGTACTCTGGACAAATTGCGAAGCAGCCACGGAAATTGCCAGACAGTTGCGACTGCGGAATATTGCCGGGGTGATTATTGTTGACTTTATTGACATGGAATCCCGCCGCGATCAGTTGCAGGTGCTGGAACATTTCAATAAAGCTCTCAAAGCTGACAAATCTCGACCCCAAATCGCTCAACTGTCGGAATTGGGACTGGTAGAACTCACCCGCAAACGCCAAGGTCAAAATATTTACGAGTTATTCGGCCACAGTTGCCCTACTTGCAGTGGGTTGGGTCATCTGGTACAACTCCCGGGCGAAGAGGACTTCGGCGCAGCGGTGCGGGAAGCAGCCGATCGCACTGTGACTTCCTCCAACCGACTGATGTTGAATTTGCCAGAAGGATTGGAACGCCGCAGCTTGGCGCCTGTAGCTGCTGCAACTGCTGCACCAGTGCGAGAAGAACGTTCCCCCGAACTCGCTCGGGCTGCTTGGGAACCTCAGAGCGAAAGTTTGGATTTTGTTGAGACCGGCGGCAACGCCTCGGCTTTGGACTTGCTCAACCATCCCAGCTATCAGGATTTGGGCAACGGAACCAGACGGCGCCGCCGCCGCCGGATTGGTGAAGAGCCTTTTGCTGTCACACCAGAGGAGGAACCGGTGCGTAGCAAGTTGCGGCTGCCGAATACTTCGAGTGCGCCCGTCGCGGAGACACGCTCCGAGTATCTGGCACCCCCCGGCATCCGCGCAGCTTCCGAGGGCTTCGGGCTGGTGAATATGTCAACTGTTGGCAGGCGCGAGGAATTCGATCGCGTGCGGCCAACTAAGTCTGAGCTGCTGAAGCCGATGGTGGAGCCTCCGGAGGTGATTTCGGTGGAAATGACGCCAGAGGAGCAGGATGTTTATGCTCTGATGGGGGTTTCTCCTTTGGTGCTAACGGATCGCAGCGTCAAAAATCCTAAAAATGCGATCGTTTCGGTGACACTCCCCGGAGCTGGGCCGAATAAGCCGCCTTTTGAGCAGCTCGAATTTGAATTTGAAGCGCCTGCGCCAGCACAGAATGTTGAGGAACAAAATTATTATTCAGAAATGTCGGTTGTTGAGCCGGTATTTGCTGAGGATGACGATGACGATGATGCTGATGATGAGGCTGAAATTTACGGCGCAAGTTCGATCGACGAAATCGATGATTTTGAGCCGATGGAGGAAGCCGACGATGTGATGGCTTTCTCGAATCAGCCGAATAAGCTATATGAGTCGATCGAATCCTATGAGCCGATCGAATCCTATGAGCCGATCGAATCCCACGAGCCGATCGAATCCCACGAGCCGATCGAATCCCACGAGCCGATCGAATCCCACGAGCCGATCGAATCGAGCGAACCCGAGGAGCCTGCGATCAACAGGCGCCGCCGCCGTCGCTCCTCTGCTGTTTTGGATGAGTGATTATGAAGGAAGAAGGAAGAGGGAAGAAGGAAGAAGGAACAAAGAAGAAGGAAGAGGGAGGAAGGAAGAAGGAACAAAGAAAAAGGAACAAAGAAGAAGTAGAAATTTTTACTCTCTTCCCATCTTTCCATCTCCCAATCTCCCCCTCTCCCTCTCCCCCTCTCCCCCTCCCCCTCTTTCCCTCGGATAATTGCAGGTGTAGATGAAGTAGGAAGAGGAGCTTTGTTCGGGCCAGTGGTGGCAGCCGCCTGCATTTTGCCCGACGAAGTTCTCGAAGAATTAGTAAGTTGCGGGGTGCGCGACAGCAAACAGTTGAGTGCCGCAGCCCGGAGTCGGTTAGCAGTCAAAATCAGGGCTGTGGCGGTTGACTGTCAAATTGGTGCAGCTTCGGTGCGGGAGATCGATCGCCTGAATATTTTGCAGGCTTCTTTGTTGGCAATGAAACGGGCGATTTTGAAATTAAATGTCGCGCCCGATTTGTGTTTGGTTGACGGCAATCAAAGAATACCCAATTTGTCGATCGACCAAGAGACGATGATTAAAGGTGATTCGCGATCGATTCAGATTGCCGCTGCTAGTATTGTCGCCAAAGTTTGGCGCGACGAATTAATCCTGCGGATGGCCGTCAAATATCCCGAATATGACTTGACAAACAACAAGGGATATGGTACAAAAAAACATAGATTGGGGTTAGAACGTTACGGTGTGTCTGTCTTTCATCGGACATCTTTTAGTCCCTGTCAAAAATCTTAAAATAGCACTAAAAAACCTAATTAATTTCAGCCAGAGCATCTAAAATTTGAACAGCCAAGAATTTTGGATTAATTGTTCTCGGCGCATAAACTCTACTCTGTAAGATGTGCAATATGCACCTTACCGCTTTATCATTTTCAGCCTCCGATAGCATCTACAGAATATTGATTTAACCTCTTCACCATGACTGATAATATGTTAAAAATTCCCGGCTATCACCTCACCGAGCAAATCTATAATGGCTCTAGAACCCAGGTTTATCGAGGAGTTTCTGAGTCAAACCAAAAAGTAATTATCAAACTGTTATGGAGTGAGTATCCCACTTTTAGCGAACTGATACAGTTTCGCAATCAGTACACGATCGCCAAAAATCTTGACCTTCCGGGAATTGTCAAACCCATTGCACTCTTAAACTATCAGAATGCTTTTGCTCTGATTACCGAGGATATTGGAGGTATTTCCCTATCTGAGTATACTGTTAATTCAGAGCAATTGGATAATATCAAATCCAGTAAATCTGACATTTCCTCCCTCCAGAGTTCGCCTCTACCGCTAAATGAATTTTTGCCGATCGCAATTCAGATCGTCCAAGCCCTAGAAGGACTATATCACAACCGAATTATTCACAAAGACATCAAGCCCCAGAATATCATCATTAACCCGGAAACTAAAGAAGTTAAATTAATTGACTTCAGCATTTCATCTCTTTTACCCAGAGAAAACCAGGAAATCCAAAATCCAAACATCTTAGAAGGAACCCTAGCTTATATGTCCCCCGAACAAACGGGACGCATGAATCGGGGTATCGACTACCGTACCGACTTTTACTCGTTGGGAATTACATTTTACCAAATACTAACAGGGAAATTGCCCTTTGACTCTAACGATCCAATGGAGTTAGTCCACTGTCATATTGCCAGAATGCCAACTGAGCCAATCAATCTGGTTCCAGCTATCTCAGTGATGGTGAATAATATCATCATAAAACTGATGGCAAAAACTCCAGAATCACGCTATCAAAGTGCTGCTGGGCTGCGCTACGACTTAGAAAAATGCTCGCAGCAATGGCACGAAAATGGGACTATTAGCGAGTTTGTATTGGCAAATCGGGATATTTGCGATCGCTTCGTCATTCCCGAAAAACTCTACGGTAGAGAAACTGAAGTTAAAGCCCTATTAGCAGCCTTCGATCGCATCAGCGAAGGTAATATCGAAATCATGCTAATCGCTGGCTTTTCTGGCATTGGCAAAACAGCCGTTGTCAACGAAGTTCACAAACCCATCGTCCGCCAACGGGGTTACTTCATCAAAGGAAAATTCGATCAATTTAACCGCAACAGTCCCTTCTCGTCGTGGGTGCAGGCATTCCAAAGTCTCATGCAGCAACTGCTCACCGAAAGCGCCACCGAAGTCCAAAAATGGCGAGCAAAAATCCTAGAGGCTTTGGGTGAAAACAGTCAAGTTATTATTGATGTCATCCCCGAATTAGAACACCTAATTGGTAAGCAGCCAGAAGTCCTCAAACTAGAAGGAGTCGCATCTCAAAATCGTTTTAATTTGCTATTTGGCAAGTTTATCCGAGTATTCGCCACCAAAGAACATCCTTTAGTAATTTTCTTGGATGATTTGCAGTGGGCAGACTCAGCTTCTTTGAAATTGATGCAGTTGCTGATGAGCGAAACAGATACCCGCTATCTGTTGTTAATGGGAGCATATCGAGACAACGAAGTATTTCCGGCTCACCCGCTAATGTTGACATTGGGTGAGATTAGGAAAGTAGAGGCTAATTCGTCAGCATCTTCTCTAGAAAAGCAGGATATCGATCCACCAGTCCTGAAAGTCAATCAAATTACCTTAGCACCTCTCAACCTAACTTCCCTAAATTGCCTAATTGCCGATACTTTTTCTTGTCCAATAGAAAGAGCAATGCCTTTGACGGAATTGATTTTTGCCAAAACCAAAGGCAATCCCTTTTTTGCAACTAAATTTCTGCAATTTTTGCACAGCGATGGATTTATATCATTTGATTTCACCCCCGGGGCAAGGGGAGGTTGGCAGTGCGACATTGCCAAATTGAGGGCGCTTTCTTGGACTGATGATGTCGTCGAGTTTATGGCAATTCAGTTGCAGAAGTTGCCTGAAAATACTAAGCAAGCTTTAAAACTTGCAGCTTGTGTAGGTAATCAATTTGACTTAGCAACGCTAGCAATTGTCTCCAAAAAATCCGAGTCGGAAACAGCAGCCGATTTGTGGCTAGCACTGCAAGAAGGATTAGTTATTCCCACCAGTGAAGTATACAAATTTTTTCAGGAATCTGAATCAGTTGAAATTCTTCAAGGATCGGAGTTATCGGTTCCCTACAGATTTTTGCACGATCGAGTACAGCAAGCGGCATATTCTCTAATTCCCGAATCCCAGAAACAGTCCACCCACCTCGAAATCGGACAACTGTTGTTGAGGAATACGCCAGAAGCAGAACAAGAAGAGAAGATTTTTGATATTGTCAACCAATTAAATATCGGGGTGGAGTTAATTACCGATCGAATCAAACGAGATGAGCTTGCTCAATTAAATTTAATAGCTGGACGTAAAGCTAAATCTTCCACGGCTTACGCGGCTGCTGAAAAATATTTAACTTTAGGCATAGAACTCCTGGATGTTGAGTGTTGGCAGAATCATTACAACCTGAGTTTAGCACTTTACGAAGAAGCCACAGAGGCGATGTATCTGAATGGTGATTTTGAGCAAATGGAGCCATTGGCAGAAATAGTCCTGGAAAAGGCAAATACACTCTTAGATCAAATCAAAACTTATCAAGTTAAAATTCAAGCTTTGAAAGCGCAGAACCAACTCAAACAATCTTTGAATTTTGGGTTAGACATTCTCAAACTCTTGGGGATAGATCTACCTAAAGATCCAGAACTGACAGAAATTCCCTTGGCTTTTGAAAAGACGCAATTGGCTTTACAAGGAAAACCGATTCATGACTTAATTGATTTACCTGACATGAGTGACCCGCAAAAACTGGCAGCAACTCAGATGCTGTTACAACTCTGTCCTTCTGCTTACATGGTCACTCCAGTTTTGTTACCTCTCATTACTTTTAAACAAATTCAATTAGCCCTTAAATATGGTAATGCACCAACTCATACTCATGCCTATGCTAATTATGGACTCATTCTCTGCGGAGTCATGGGGGAGTTAGAATCGGGCTATCAATTTGGACAACTGGCACTAAATCTACTAGAGAAACTCGATGCTAAGCCTTTTAAATCTATGACAATGTTTGTAGAAGCTTGCTTTATCAAGCATTGGAAACAGCATATTACACAGACCTTAAAACCTTTTCTAGCTTCTTACTTTAGCGGTTTAGAGACAGGAGATTTAGAACACGCTTGCTATTCTGCCCACAGGTATTGCTACCATTTATTCTTTAGTGGATCGGTCGAGCTATCAAGCGTGAAACTAGAGATGGAAACTTACGGTGATGCGATCGACAAGATGAATCAGGATAGCATTCTTCAATTGCATCAAATTTACCATCAAGTTGTATTAAACTTACTGGAAAGGACGGATAATCCTTGCTTTTTAATCGGTTCAGCTTGTGATGAAGCTAAAATGTTACCGATTCATATTGCCAATAATTACAGAATAGCGTGTTACTATTTTTTCTTAAATAAGTTAATCCTTTGTTATCTTTTTTGTGACTACCACCAAGCGATCGAGCATTCTGCCGGAGCAGAAGAGTATTTAGATGCAGGAGTAGCTTCGATATTAGTGCCGATTTTTTATACCTACGATTCTCTCTCTAAGTTGGCGGTGTATCCAGATGTAGAGATTTCGGAACAACAACAATTCCTCGAAACTGTAATCGCCAATCAGGAGAAAATGCAAAAATGGGCGAATCATGCCCCGATGAATTATCTACATAAATTTTATCTAGTAGAGGCAGAACGGCATCGAGTTTTAGAGGAAAAATTAGAGGCGATCGAATTGTACGATCGCGCCATTTCCCTCGCCAAAGAAAACGGTTATCTCAACGAAGAAGCACTAGCCCAGGAACTCGCGGCTAAATTCTATCTCGCTTGGGGTAAAGATAAAGTTGGCACAGTTTACTTAACCGACGCCTACTACGCTTATGCGCGTTGGGGTGCAAAGGCAAAGGTTGAGGATCTAGAAAAACGGTATCCCCAATTGCTCGCCCCAATCCTGAACCAGAAAAAGAGCATTCATACAGACGAAACAATTGTGCTAATGAACTCTGGAACTATCTCATCCACGAGTTCCAGTGTTTCAGAAATCCTGGACTTCGGGACAATCATGAAAGCATCTCAAACACTTTCAGGAGAAATTCAGCTTGACAAATTGCTGTCAATTTTAATGCAAGTAGTGATGGAAAATGCCGGAGCAGAAACAGGCAATTTTATTTTGCAAAAAGCAGGTGATTTAGTAATTGAAGCTACCGGAACTAGCGGTGTTGCAGAAATAAAAGTTCTGGAGTCAATTCCTCTTGAAACTAGCAATAAGTTACCTCGAAGCGTCATCAACTATGTTTTTAGGACTCAAGAATATGTCATTTTTAACGACTTGTTCGAGGAAATCAACCAACCAGAATCTCCCATTAAAAATATTAACGATCCATACATAAATCAGCACAAACCAAAATCAGTATTGTGTTTGCCTATTCAACATCAAGGAAAGGCGATCGGTATCCTTTACCTAGAAAACAACTTGACAGTCGGTGCATTTACTCCCGATCGATTAGCAGTTCTACAATTATTGTCTTCTCAAGCTGCCATCTCGATCGAAAATGCCCAACTCTATGCCAATTTAGAAGCAAAAGTAGAAGAACGCACCCAAGAACTCCAGCAGTCAGAAGCTCGTTTTCGACAACTTTACGAGCAATCCGCCGATGCAATTTTGCTTTTAGATGGAGATGTTTTTATCGACTGCAACCCCGCCACGGTCAAAATGATGCGTTGCAATGACAAAAAACAGCTTCTTTCCTTGCCGCCGGCTCAACTTTCTCCGGAGATTCAACCAGACGGTAGAAACTCTTTTGAAAAAGCCCAGGAAATCACAGCCATTGCTTTTTCGCGAGGTAGCTATCGCTTTGAATGGATGCACCGCCGCAGCGACGGAGAAGACTTTTGGGTGGAAGTATTGCTGACTGTAATTCCTGTAGATGGTAGGCAAATTCTGCATACGGTGTGGCGAGAAATTGGCGATCGCAAGCAGGCTGAAGCAGCTTTGTACCAGAAAAATCAAGAACTAAGCGATACTCTCCAACAGCTCGAAACCACCCAAGAAGAACTGATTCAATCAGAAAAAATGGCAGCTTTAGGACAACTTGTGGCGGGAGTTGCTCACGAAGTTAACACACCCTTGGGTGCAATTCGTTCTTCAGCGGGAAATGTGTCTAAGTTCTTGGATCAAACTCTCGAACATTTGCCAGCACTTTTTCAATCTTTATCTCCAGAAGAAGGGCAAAAATTTTCAGAATTACTTCAGCGATCTCTCCAACAAGAATCAACACTATCAACCAAAGAAGAACGCAAATTGAAGAGAGCTTTAAGAAGCGAACTGCAAGAATTAGAGATTGAGAATGCCGATACTGTTGCAGATATATTAGTTGTGATGGGGATCTACGATCGTATCGAAACTTGTCTCCTGCTACTCCAAAAACCGGATAGTTTGCACATCCTAGGAATCGCTTACAAACTATCTGAATTAAAAAGAGGCATCGCTACTATCAATACAGCTACAGATCGAGCATCAAAAGTTGTGTTTGCCTTAAAAACCTATGCCCGTTACGAACAGGCAGGCAATAAGACAACAGCCAGCATTGCTGAAGGGATCGAAACCATCTTAACTCTCTATCAAAATCTACTCAAACAAGGAGTTGAGGTAGTCAGAAACTATACCGAAATACCGCCGATACTATGCTATCCAGATGAACTAAATCAAGTGTGGACAAATCTCGTTCACAATGCTTTGCAAGCAATGGATAATCGTGGCACATTAACTATTGGATTGACGGAGCAATCCGATCAGGTAAAGATTAGCGTTACTGACAGCGGCAAAGGCATCCCTGAAGAGATCGAGGCGAAAATATTCGAGCCATTTTTTACTACTAAACCCGCAGGAGAAGGCAGCGGATTGGGACTGGACATTGTGAAGAAGATTGTCGAAAAACATCAAGGAAGGATTGAGGTAGAATCAATTCCAGGTGAAACTACATTTAATGTTTTTCTGCCGATCCTTAGAGTATAATTATGAAATGTACCAATATCAGGACTTAAGCATAAGCTGGTTTGCAAGACTATTAGTAGCGGTAAGGGGCGTAGTTCCCACCCTACCAACATAGTTATATCGCTAATAATAGAGGATAAAAAATAATGTCTAAGCCAGTTATTTTGTGTGTTGATGATGAGAGAATTGTGTTAAATAGTCTGAGAACGCAACTGTCAAGAGCATTCGGTAGTGATTACCTCTATGAAGGAGCGGAAGATGCGGATGAAGCTCTAGAGTTAATCGAAGAACTTAATGAGGAAGATATAAGTATTATTTTGATTATTTCTGATTGGCTAATGCCGGGAATTAAAGGAGATGAGCTGCTGATTCGGATTCACAAAAAATTCCCCAAAGTCATTAAAATTATGCTGACTGGTCAAGCTGACGAAGCAGCGATTAACCGAGCTAAGAACGAAGCGAATCTCCATTGCTGTTTGTCTAAACCTTGGTCGGAAGCCGAACTGTTGGAAACGATTAAATCTGGTTTAGCGCAACTATAGCCGAGTTGTTGAAAACTATTAAATCCGGTCGGTCTCAATTATGGATCTACAAGTAATTGTCTGTGTTGATGATGAGAAAACTGTACTCCGAAGTCTGAAAGCAGAACTTCAAGAGGCAATCAGCAATGATTATATTATCGAAATTGCTGAAGGTGGGGAAGAAGCATTAGAATTAATCATGGAATTGCTAGACGATGGCTATGAAGTCCCGTTAATTATTTCCGACCATATTATGCCTGAAATGAATGGAGATGAGCTGTTAAGGCGAGTTCATATCATTTCACCCAAAACTCTGAAAATCATGCTCACAGGACAAGCAGATATTGAAGCGGTAGGAAATGCTATCAAAAATGCAAATTTATATCGTTATATCGCCAAGCCATGGCAGCAAGAAGACCTGAGTTTGACGGTAAAAGAAGCTGTCAATAGTTACCATCAAAACAAACTGTTGGCGGAACAAAATGCCCAACTCCAGCAAATGAATAGCGAGTTGGCAAAGTTAAACTTTGACCAAGCTTTACTGATTGCCCAACTCAATGAAAACGAAAATCGCTTGACACAGTTTTTGGAAGCAATGCCAATTGGTGTGGGGGTGCTGGATGCTGAGGGCAAAGTTTACTATATCAATCAGAAAGCCAAAGAGATCTTTGGTAAGGGAGTGGTGCCGGATATAAATTCAGAACAATTGTCAGAGGTTTATCACACTTATCGAGCAGGCACGGATCTAGAATATCCTCCTGAAGACTTGCCAGTTGTGCGGGCGTTGAGAGGAGAAAATGCCGCCGCTGACGATGTAGAAGTCCACAACGGCGACAAAATTATTCCCTTAGAAATTTCGGCAACTCCTATCTACGATCGCACGGGAAAAATTACTTATGCTATTAATACCATCCTAGATATTACCGATCGCAAAAAAGCTGAAGCCGAGCGCAAAAATCTGATTACAGAACTTTTTCAAGTTAATTGCAATCTGGAACTGGCACTAGATACAGAAGTAAAAATTACTGAGGCGACAAGTCGCTTTGTACCAAATCAGTTTTTATCTTTTTTGGGATATGACAGTATTGTTGATGTTAAATTGGGAGATGCGGTAGAGTTGGAAATGTCGATTTTATTTTCTGACATTCGAGATTTCACTACTCTCTCTGAACAAATGACACCGAAAGATAATTTTAAATTTATAAATTCATATTTGAGTTATATGGAACCGCTGATTGTGGAAAATCACGGGTTTATTGATAAATATATTGGCGATGCAATTATGGCTTTGTTTAGCGAGGGCGCCGACAATGCTGTGAAAGCGGGAATTGCGATGCTGCATACTCTTGCTGAATACAATCAACATCGCGCTTCTACGGGCGATGTGCCGATTCAGATTGGGGTGGGAATTAATACTGGTTCTTTGATGTTGGGTACTGTTGGCGGACGCAATCGGATGGACGGTACTGTGATTGGCGATGCGGTTAATTTGGCTGCTCGGATTGAAAGTTTGACGAAGAATTATGGGGTGTCGCTGTTAATTACTCAGCAGACTGTCGATGGCTTGAGAAATCCTGCTGATTATGGGATTCGCGTGATTGATAAGGTTCAGGTTAAGGGGAAGTCTGAATTGGTTACTGTTTATGAGGTTTTTGATGCAGATTTGCCGTTCGTTAAAGCGGGGAAGTTGGCTACTTTGCCAGTGTTTACTGAGGCTTTGTCTTTGTACAATATCTATAATTTTACTGAAGCGGCGGGGTTATTTGCTGATTGTTTGCGGGAAAATCCGGGGGATAGGGTGGCTCGAATTTATTTGGATAGGTGTCAGTAGTTAGTTGGCAGTTTGCAGTTGATAGTTGGCAGTGTAGACGCGATTTCCAATCGCCGGGATTTCTAAATTGGGATATAATCATTGGGATGTCATCGCATGGCAAATCAATCACCCGGCGGTTGAAACCGCGTCTACACAAACCAAACCCGCCTCCGCGGGTTAAGGATTTCAAACGATGATTTCTCATCTGGTGAATACCCTCTTCGTCCGCGGAGGCGGACATCGTTTGTGTAGTCGCGATTTCTAATCGCCGGGGCTTCAACTTACGCACTAATTTGCTCGATCGGCATTTCGATGATAAATTCGGCTCCTTGGCCCGGTGCAGACACGCAAGTCAGCATTCCGCCGTGTTCTTGGAGGACTTTGTAGGAAATGGACAGGCCCAAACCGGTGCCTTTGCCTGCGGGTTTGGTGGTAAAAAAGGCCTCGAATAATTGCTGGCAAACTTTTTCGGGCATACCGGGGCCGTTGTCAGAAACCCGAATTACAGCATTGGAGTTTTGGACTTCCGTCTTAATTTTAATCTTGCTGCGGTTAGCTTTGGCTTCGAGAGCCGATCGCCCTGCGTTGTATTCCTCGATCGCGTCGATCGCATTTCCGATCAAATTCATAAACACCTGATTGATTTTACCGGAATAGCACTCAACTAAAGGCAAGTTGCCATATTCTTTAATTACGGCAATTTCGGGATAGTTGTCTCGGGCTCTCAGGCGGCTTTGCAGGATTAACAGCGTGCCTTCAATGCCTTCGTGTAGATTAACCTTGGTCATTTGAGAATCGTCTTTGCGAGAGAAATTTCTGAGCGATCGCACAATTTCCCGAATGCGATCGGCTCCAATCTGCATCGAAGAGATCGCTTTTGGCAAATCTTCTAAGAGAAAATCTAGCTCGATATCCTCAATTTTCTGTTGAATTGATGCCGGCGGCTGCGGGCAGTGTTCCTGATACATCTCGATCAAATTCAGCAAATCTTCGGTATAGTGACCTATGTGGACGAGATTGCCGCAAACGCTACTAACGGGATTGTTAATTTCGTGAGCAACACCGGCTACCATTTGACCGAGGGTAGACATTTTCTCGGTGTGAATTAATACTGCTTGAGTTTGCTGCAATTCCTGTAAAGTATATTCGAGCTGAAGTTTTTGCTGGGTTAACTCGGTTTGCGATCGCAGCAAAGCTTCCTCGCTGCGTTTTTGTTCGGAAATATCAGTAATTAACCCTTCCAAGGCGAGCAATTCGCCTGAGTCGGAATATACTCCCAAACCTTGCTCCCAAACCCATTTTAATTCACCGTTTTTAGAAGTTATGCGGTAATTTAACTGATATGGTCGATTTTCTCGCAGGGCAATTTCTACGGCATTACAGAAGATTTCGCGATCGTCCGGGTGAGTCAATTCCGAGAGAGAAACTTGCCGGGTGCCGATAAATTCTTCGGGAGAATAGCCGGATAATTGATAGCAGCCTTCGCTGACAAACTCCATACTGCGATCGGCATCGTTGCGAAAGCGGTAGGCCATCCCCGGCAAATTGCTCATTAGGGTAGACAAGGCGCGCTGGCTTTCCCGCAGGGCTTCTTCTGCGTGTTTGCGATCGGTAATATCTGTCATCACCACGAGCACGCAGAGTTCCCCCTCCAAATGAATCAATTCGGCTGACACCAAACACACCACCACCGATCCCGACTTCACCCGAAATTCGCATTCGGCGTTGCGAACAACACCCTGTACTTGCAGCAATTGCCTAAAATCAAGTCTGTTTTGAGGCTTTACCCAAATATTTAATCCCGCTACTGTATTGCAGGTCATTTCTTCTAAACTGTAACCAGTTATCGATAAAAAACTATCATTAGCTTCTATAAAACGACCCTCAGCAAAAGTAGTAATAGTCATTGGATCTGGACTCGATCGAAAAGCCTTAGAAAACTTTTCCTCCGACAAACTCAACCTTTTAATAGCTTCTTCCAACTGACTTGTCCGCTCTTTAACCCGGCATTCCAATACCTCGTTAGCCTGCTTCAGAGCAACCTCTGCCTCCACCCGATAAGTGATATCGCGCACCACGGCTTGCAGCCGCATTTTGCCGCCGATATCCATAGAAGTTAACAGCACTTCCGCCGGAAACTCTGAACCGTCCAAACGGCAGTGTACCCAGTCAAAACGACTATTTCCTGTTTCCATAGCCGTATTAATTCGCTCTAGAGAAAGACTCATAGAATCTTGCCCGTTCGGTTGCAGCCGCGGGCTAAATTCCGAAGGATGCTTGCCACAAAACTCCGATTCACTGCTGCATCCAAATAAAGTTAAAGTAGCCGGATTGCAATCTAAAAAACTCTTTTCGTCTAGCAGCATTACCGCATCTGTCGTCGATTCGTACAGAGTGCGAAACTTTTTTTCTGAAGCTTGCAAAGAAGCAATCAACTGCATTCTTTCTTCTCCAGCCTGCTTTTGCGTAGTAATGTCCTGCATTACTTGAGAAAAGCCCTGTAACTCTCCGCTTTCATCCCGCAAAGGAGTCACAATAATCTTCGCCCAAAATCGGGAGCCATTTTGGCGGAACCGGTAGCCTTCACTTTGATATCTACCTCTTTCGCTAGCTGTGATTAATTTTTCTTGGGGTTTGCCAATTGCAATATCTTCAGGCGTATAAAAGCATTCAGAATTTTTCCCAACTATTTCGCTAGATTCATACCCCAAAATTCTTTTAGCTCCCGAATTCCAGCTTGCTACATACCCCTTAGTATCTAGCATGAATATAGCATAATCTTTAACACCTTCTATTACCATTCGCAGGCGTTCTTCACTTTCTCTAAGCCTAGATTCGGCATTTTTGCGCTGGGTAATATCTTCGACAAAACCTTCGTAGTAGAGCAATTGACCGCCTGGGTTGCGGACTGCGCGGGCATTTTCCGCGATCCAAATTACTGTTCCATCTCTGCGATAAATCTGCGACTCAAAATCTGACACGATGCCTTTTGCTTGCAAAGCAGAAATAAAATCATTGCGGCGATCGGGATTGACGTAAAGCTGATCGCTAATATTAGTCAGACTGTCCATCAATTCTTCGGCAGAATTATATCCGTAGATGCGAGCCAAAGCTGGGTTAGCGCTGATGTAGCGACCGTCATGGGTTGTTTGGAAAATGCCGGAAACAGCATTTTCAAACATACTCTGATATTTTGCTTCCATTTGGTGCAGTGCCTCCTCTATATTCAGGCATTCTATCGTTTTATTTTCTAATTTACAGTCGTTCGTTTTGTTTGCTAATTTTTGGTGTGCCATTTTTGAATACCCTGGTGTGTTTTTGTGAAAGATTCAATATTGTTGAGTGTCTGTTAGTAGTATAGATGCTGGATCGCCAAGTCGATAAATCCACCGCCGAGCCGTGCGATCGTTGTTGTCAAGCCTTAATTGCTTGCAACACATATCAGGACACAACGCTGTGTTGTGTCCCTACAGAATATGTGTATTGGATCCAATCGAGAACGGCTAGAGTCTGAGATTCTCCGGACACTGCTGTATTTATTGACTTCATCTACTGCGCCGTTAGTTGTTAGTAGAGTTACGAAAGTTTAACCAGTCGGGTCTATTTTATTTTGAGCTACAAATGACTGTCAAAATCGGATTTGCCAATCAATCTGCTGAAAGTTGCGATCGTTCGATCCAAACTCGTCTGTTAAAAGCTTCCTGAATAAATGAGGAATAATTGTACATCCTGAAATTAGCTGCAAACTGTTTTTTCCAGTTTCGGCTGTGACTGTTTGGTGAATAGCTTGGAAGTACAGTACCAACTGCTGATTTTTTAGACGATCGCCCGATGGCGTCCCGCTTGCAGCCGGTGCTACGGCTAACTTGCTGCAAGTAATCCGCCACTCTAGCTGAATGGTTGCCACTAATGCTGCCAGTTATCATTGTAGGACTTACGTAAATGTCACATTAAAAGGTATGTTGTTGCGCTTGAGCGCTCTTAAAGAGGGTTCAATCGGAACACACGTACCTAAAAATTAACTCCTAGAAGAGTGCCAGTTGCGTCCAGGACTGCATTGATTTTTGCTGGCAGATTATATAGCTGACGGTCGATCGCTCTTTAGTAGATGAGGCCCTTGTCTAAAATTGTCACAATCCGAGGGAGCATTGTTGTATCAAAAAATTCATATTGAGTTAGTTTCTTGGAATAAATTCTGTAGCCATGCTGTCATTTCGGCAAAAATCTGGGTCAGGGCGCGCCAAATGTCGGCAGCAACTCTGGTAAAATCCCGATCGACACTCGGCCCATGCCCGACATCAAAAAGCCCACCCCAGCAAACAATTCATCGTCGCTACATGACTGATTCTCCCGTACTTACAACAGCAGATATATCCGCAGCTTCAACTTTGACAGCGGACTCTCCCCTGTGGCCAGCCCTGCTGCAACAACTGTTAGACAGACAATCTCTCTCCCACGCCCAAGCCGCCGACTTAATGCAGGGATGGCTGGCAGAAGCCATACCCCCCGTGCTTTCAGGAGCCATTTTAGCAGCCCTCCAAGCCAAAGGCATCTCGGCCCCAGAATTAGCAGGAATGGCTCAGGTATTGCAGTCTCAGTCCCTGACGGGCGAGTCCCAGAGCGTTGTCGATCGCCAATCTCCCATCTCGAATCTCAAATTAATTGATACTTGCGGCACAGGCGGCGATGGTGCGTCCACATTTAACATTTCCACTGCTGTAGCCTTTGTCGCTGCTGCGGGCAAAGTTCGAGTCGCCAAACACGGAAATCGATCGGCATCTAGCAAAGTCGGTTCGGCTGACGTGTTGGAAGCACTCGGAGTCAACCTGGGCGCAGATCCTGCCAAGGTAAAAGCTGCGGTAGACGCTACGGGCATCACCTTTTTATTTGCGCCTGGGTGGCATCCCGCACTTAAGGCTGTAGCGTCGCTCCGCCGCACTTTGAAGGTGCGGACTGTTTTTAACCTTTTAGGGCCGCTCGTCAATCCTATGCGCCCTACAGGGCAGGTAATTGGGGTGTTCGATCCCAGTCTGGTATCAACTATTGCCCAAGCTTTGGGCGAGTTGGGAACTGAGTTGGCGATAGTCGTTCACGGCCGAGAAAAGTTGGATGAGGCGGGTTTGGGTGATGTGACGGATTTGGCGGTTTTGTCGGGCGGCCAGGTTGAACTGACGAGTTTGCACCCCGAACAGGTAGGATTGACGCCAAGTGCGATCGGCTCGTTAAAAGGCGGAAATGTTGAGGAAAACGCCGAGATTTTGAGCAACGTGTTGCAAGGCAAAGGTACAGCAGCACAAATGGATGTTGTTGCTTTGAATGCGTCTTTGGCTTTTCAGGTGGGAGGTGTAATTCCGATCGGTTCCCACGCAGCAGGAGTTACTTTGGCCAAGGAGATTTTATCGAGTGGTGAATCTTGGTTGAAGTTGCAGCAGTTGGTGGAGTTTTTGCGTTGAGTAAATAAGTTCCGCAGTGCGATCGATGTGTAAGATTTAACAGGTATTGAAGGATATTAGTAGGGTGCATCTCATGAATGAAAATATACTCTTAGGGGCTCTCGCATTTCGGCAGTAAATCTCTGATTATCACTCATAAATTATGTGCCGAAATGCTTCGCCCTTGCCAGAATGAGATGCACCCACCAGATGCAACCATCGGGAATTCTATCCATTACATCCGTCAAATCCCGCACATTGCTCTTTTTGGTAATCGAGAATTCTATCTGTTACATCCGTTAAATCCCGCACATTGCTCAGGGAGCATCCCGATTGTGCAAACATATCCGCAAGGGCGAAGCATTCGCGCCTGTATGTTATCGACTATAGGAGAGATTGTTAGCGCGAATGCTTCGCCCTACAAAAACGGGATGCTCTCCATTGCTCATTGCCGAACTTCCTTCTTCCTTCTTTCTTCTTCCTTCACACTCGCGTGCGAAATTCAATCACATCTTGCTTAATAGTCACATCTTTATTACCAAAAAAATCGTGACCGAGCAGCCCAATTTCTAGTGCTGGGGAGATGGGTACAACTATATTATTAATCGCCAAACCGCCAGCTTCAATTGAAGTAAGACTGCCGAGAGAAAAAGTAGCCTCTCCGTTCGGAGTTTTTGCTTGCACGGTTCCTTTAGGAACTATCCCCAAAGCGGTAGCCATTGCTGGTGTAATGACGGTGCGACTGGCTCCCGAATCTACCATCATCTCAAACTTTTGTTTGCCGTTAAAGGTGACTTCTATGACTGGGATATTAGCTTCTCGGCGTTTAATTTTGACTAGAAACACTCCCGACTTGGTATCAGGCGAAGCAGGCGAAGCAGGCGAAGCAGGCGCAGCAGGTGAAGCAGGTGAAGCAGGTGCAGTGGGTGGAGTTGATTCTTGAGGGGCAAAACCGCATACCGATCGACTCAAGCTGACAGTTTGGCCGCTGGAGTTCCGCATAAAGCATCCCTCGCTCTCTTGAGCTGTCGCTCGCGAAGAGTAGACGGCGGTATCAAGTAAAATTGAGCTGCTCAGAGAAATAACTGCTGTAAAAGCCAGTAAAGGTTTTCGCAGGTTTTGAGGGTTCGGCAGAGACTTCATTGAATTGGAAGATAAAGGTAAGGGAGATTGACCGATCGTAATTTGATGAAACAGTTTAGGTCGATCGTAACAACGACAACTGCCTTTTGGCATAGACAACCCTGGACTCCGGCACCAACACATTCTGCCTCGGCTGGCACAAATTCCAATAATATCTGTATATTGCCGGCTAGCATCAAATCCCAGGCAGTGGTAAGAATTAACCAAACGACTGTAATTAAGGATGCCATGTCACTTTCAACTGCACAACCCGCTCTCCTAGTCCTAGCTGACGGTACTGCTTACCGCGGCTGGTCTTTTGGCGCTGACGCCACCGTCGTCGGCGAGGTCGTATTCAACACGGGAATGACGGGCTATCAAGAAGTTTTGACCGATCCGAGCTATTGCGGTCAAATTGTCACTTTTACTTATCCAGAATTGGGCAATACCGGGGTAAATCTCGAAGATGAAGAATCTGCACGGCCGCAAATTCGAGGTGCGATCGCCCGTAACGTATGCAGCCGACCCAGCAACTGGCGCTGTTCGCAATCCCTGCAAGACTACCTAAAACAGTACGACATCCCAGGTATTTACGGCATCGATACCCGCGCCCTGACCCGCAAAATTCGCACCGTGGGAGCCATTAACGGCGGCATTTCGACGGTGATTCTCGACCAGGCCGAGCTTTTGGAGCAAGTTCAAGACGCCCCCAGCATGGCCGGGCTGAATCTGGTGAAGGAAGTAACCACCCGCGAGGTTTACGAGTGGTCTGAAGCCACAGATGCCGTATGGGAGTTCAGTCCGACAGTTAAGCCGGATAGCGGCGAAATGTGGACGGTGGTAGCCCTAGACTTTGGGGTCAAGCGCAACATCCTGCGCCGTTTGGCGAGTTACGGCTGTCGGGTAATTGTTGTACCCGCCGACACGTCAGCCGAGGCAATTCTCAAATACAACCCGGATGGCATTTTTCTGTCCAACGGGCCTGGAGATCCTTCGGCGGTAACGGAAGGGATCGCGACGGCGAAAGCTTTGTTGAAGTCCGACAAACCTGTGTTCGGCATCTGTATGGGACACCAGATTCTGGGCATTTCCTTGGGTGCGGAAACTTTTAAACTGAAGTTCGGGCACCGGGGATTGAATCATCCGGCAGGTTTAACTCAGCAGGTAGAAATTACCAGCCAAAATCACGGTTTTGCGATCGACCCTGATTCCCTAGTCCCGGAAGTAGAAATTACTCACCTCAACTTGAACGATCGCACCGTAGCCGGATTGAAGCACAAAACCTTGCCCCTGTTCTCAGTCCAGTACCACCCAGAAGCCAGTCCGGGCCCCCACGACGCTGACTATTTGTTCGATCGATTCGTCCAGTCAATGCGAGACAATCAGAAAGTACCAGCTTAGTCATTGGTCAATAGTCAATAGTCATTAGTCATTAGGACACATGACCAATGACTGATGACCAATGCCCAATGACCAATCACCAATGCCCCATGCCCCATGCCCCATGCCCCATGACCAATGCCCCATGCCCCATGACCAATGCCCCATGCCCCATGCCCCATGCCCCATGACCAATGCCCCATGACTAATGACCAAAAAACTGTAGACAAAATACCAAAAAACTCCTATAATGAAGCCTCGACTTTAAGCCATACCTAGCTAGGAGGGTGTCATTCCTGAGTCATTGACCCTGACCGTTAGCCTCAGAGGCACTCGCGAAGTCAAGAATAACCATCAGTTATTTCGCTTGACTGGCCTGCTGGACGCTTTTTCTGAGGCCACTTTTCGGAAGGTACTAAGCAAATGTATTGACGAGGGCCCAAAACACGTAATTTTGGACTTGTCTCAGATAGATTTTGTGGATAGTTCCGGCTTGGGCGCACTTGTGCAACTTGTCAAGAAAGCCCAAACCATGGAAGGGACATTGCAAATTGTCTCAAATCCCCGCGTAACTCAGACTGTTAAACTGGTTCGCTTAGAGAAATTTTTGTCTTTGCAGCCTTCGGTTGATGAGGCGGTAAAAAACGTCAAGGATGCTTGACGCTACAGTGGGTTTAATTAGCTATCCGGCGATCGATGCTGGATAGCAAATTTTTATATTATTGAAAAATTGATACTTGACAGTTGACACATAGGGGTTGTGTCCTCGTGATTGCGTTTTAGAGTCAATTAAATAGAGCTTGCTGAATAAAACTAGAAAGCTTGCCATATAGGGGGTTCAAGATTTCTTGGCTCTACCCAAGAGCAAGTTATAGGATTATAGAGGCTTAAAATCCTTGTACTTTCCTTGTTAGTTTCTGAATAAATTTGGAAATTTAGCAATAAACCTACTATTTTTTTAGCTGTATAGCCTCATTTTTCGACTACCTACACTTTTTCAACAAGCCCTAAATATGATTTAAAGTCTCAAAAAAACCCAATTACAAACGAACAGTTATGAGTGGAAAGTCAGGGCAAACATTTTTAAAATATTTGGCAGCGATCGCCATCGCCTCCACAGCGACATTAACCGCGATCGTTCCAAAAGTTCAGGCAGCAGTTCTCACCTACAATTTTGATACTCGTCTGTTTAACGGGTATTTCAAAATCAATAAAATAGACCAGTCAAAATTGGACGAACTGGCAGCAATTGCAGCAGTAAATCCTTTTTTTGATGGCATGATATCGCAACCTATAATCGAAGGCAAGTTGTTTTACAAACAAACTACATACAATTATGACACGAGGGAAACAATTGAAGGCGACCCTACCATAAATCCCACTTTTCAGAACTTAGTAGGAGAGCCAAATTCATTTATATCCTACGTTTCCTATTATTACGGTCGTTTCAGTCAAAATCAACTGCATTTGGATGGATTAGTAAGTAACGGGTTGAATAGCCAGTCATGGGTTAATAGAGTTCTGCCAAGCGACAATTACGCAGGACATATTGACAAAATTTCATTTGGTTTAAGTTGGAGTCTGAGCAGCAATGTATTTGGCAGCACTGTGCTCAGTTATTTGAGACAATCTCGCGAACGTAACGGTGTGCGAGATTATCTTTTGGACAGATATTATCCACCACAAGCAGATTCTATTAATTACGAGTTGGTTTCAGAGGATGACTTTGCACAACCAGTTCCCGAACCGATCGCAGTTGCAGGTACGGCTTTAGGCTTAGCAGGAATTGCAGGATTAAAGCATAAGAAAAAACGCACAGATTTAAGTGCCAAAAACTAAGACAACTTACGCACCCCAGGTACAAAACTGGGTTTTATTGCGAAAATCCTTCCACCTCGCTGGAGATTAGCTAAAATAACTGCTTTCTTGGATATTCATGCGTTCGGAATAGGCCGATTGTGACTTACCTAACATTCCTGTTTCCCTGGCTGACTGGAAAATCTCCATATTGTGGTTACGCTCAAAGACAAAAGATGCTATTATTAGCGACAGCGAACGAATGCAGAACAACCTAAGTGAATGTAAAAATCAAGCTGTGCGGAAATTTTATTAAAAAAGTATGTCGCCGATCGCCGATGACAACCCAAAGCTGAGTCTGACAGAACTCGGTTTAGATCGAATCCATCCTCCGAGGGCGACACCCGCAGAAATAGAAAGAATTTCGCCCGCAGCATGGGCATATTTGGGGGATGCAGTTTACGAACTCTACATTCGGAGTTCGTATTTAATGCCACCGAGAAGATTGCAAGCTTATCACGAATTGGTGGTGGGGCAAGTACGAGCAGAAACTCAAGCGCGTCACTTGCGATCGATCTCTCCTTACTTGAACAGTACAGAATTAGCAATTGTCAAGCGCGGCCGCAATGCCGTATCGGGCCGTTCTAAGCGAGCAGATCCAGAAATATACCAACAAGCCACCAGCTTAGAAACGCTGGTTGGATATTTGTACCTGACAGACCCCGAAAGATTGACCGAAATTTTGGGATTTTTACAACTTGAGACTGAAAATATTTAGCCGTTGAAATTTTAGAAGCGGTGAGGAATTAATTGATAATTCTGGCAAGGTTAGCGTAAAAGAGCAAAAAGCTCGCCAAGACAAACACGATTGATATGTCGAACGTTAGCAAGTTAAGCAGCAGTAAAATCCTTGCTCCCTCAATCTAACATCTAAAATCTCAAAGCCCTAAGATTGCTCCCTCAATCCTAAATCCCAAATCTAAAATCTAAAATCGTGTTGACCACAACAAACAAATGAGAAAATTTACTAGACCAAACTCCTCGCGATCGAATTCCGACAGCAAGCCCTGGAACAGCGAAGGCCGCCGTCAGGACTCACAACCGTCCTCTGCCCGGTTTGAACGCAAGCCCCGTCCCGACACTCGCGGATCCGAGGCCCCTCAAAAGCGATCGACCTTTTCGCCCCAATCCCGAGAAATGCCCGTGCGAGCAATTTTCAAACGGAGAATCGATTCCGACAGCCAACCGCCCACCGGCAGAAATAATTTCCCAGACAGAGACAGAGACAAAGACGGATACAGCAGCCCGCGGCCAGCCCGCAACAATTTCCGAGACAGAGACAGCAGCCCGCAGGAATCCCGCAGCAATTTCCGAGATAGATACAAAGACAGAGACAGCAGCCCGCAGGAATCCCGCAACAATTTCCGAGACAGAGACAGAGACAGCAGCCCGCAGCCAGCCCGCAACAATTTCCGAGACAGAGACGGCAGCCCACAGCCAGCCCGCAACAATTTCCGAGACAGAAACAGAGACAGCAGCCCGCAGGAATCCCGGGGCAATTATTACAAAGACAGAGACAAAAACAGAGACAGAGACAGCAGCCCACCGGAATTCCGCGGCAACCATTTCCGAGACAGAGACAAAGACAGAGACACTCGCCCGGTAGACACGCAGTCAAATACAGTCGTGCAGCCAGACGCAGACACAGATGACATGATTTACGGCCGCCATGCAGTGCAAGCAGCTTTAGAAACAAACCAAGTCCTGAACCGAATTTGGGTTGTCCCGCACCTGCGCTACGATCCCCGCTTTCACAGCTTGCTAACCGAAGCCAAGGCCAACGGCAGCATTATCGACGAAGTTGACGATTTGCGCCTCGACTACATCACGCGCAAGGCAAACCACCAAGGCGTAGCCGCCCAAGTATCAGCTTACGAATACCTGGATTTGAGTGAACTGATCGCACAGGCTAAGGCTGCTTGTGCAGATCCCGTAATTGTGGTAGCCGAAGGACTCAACGATCCCCACAATCTAGGGGCGATTATTCGCACCGCAGAAGCATTGGGAGCTCAGGGGATGGTGATTCCGCAGCGACGGGCAGTTGGGATTACCTCGGCAGTGAGAAAAGTGTCAGCCGGCGCATTGGAAAGCCTGCCAGTGGCAAGGGTTGTGAATCTTAACCGGGCCTTGGAAGAATTGAAAGAGGCTGGATTCTGGATTTACGGCACAGCAGCAGGCGTGGGTGACTCATTAGAGACAATCAACTTCTCCGGGCCGACTGTTTTAGTTGTGGGCGGTGAAGCTGACGGTTTGAGCCTTTTGATACAGCGCGGATGTGATGGATTAGTTTCAATTCCTTTAAGGGGAAAGACTCCTAGCCTGAATGTCTCGGTAGCAACGGGAATGGCTTTATACGAAATTTACCGCCAGCGCGGGCCGAAAAAATTTCACGTCCACGGATAGTGAAATTGGTTGAAAAAAACAGCACAACAGAGTAATTTATGTAAGTAGCTAAAGCCTGGTTATCGGTGTCTCTAGCTACTGAGACCTCACTAGCAAAATCCCGAGTAGAATCTCACCTGGGAAAACACCTAATATGTACTCAAATTAGAGCGCAACTGCATAACAAACAGATAACTCTGAGGATAAAGCACTTTGGTTATTCCCAATTGGTCAGCAACTACGGTGATGCAAAATATGCGACTACCGCCAAAATATTGAGCGGTAGCACACTCTGAACAAGTAATAATACATCGGCCGCCCTTACGGACAGGCGAAAGTAGAAGGAGCCTTCTCCCTACTTTCCAACAGGAAATCGACACCAATCTATTTAGATATTAACTTTAAATAGGTTTGGATTGATTCTTTGTAGCATTAAAGCCGCGTAAATAACAAAAGCGCAGGCGTTGCCCGCAGCACCCTGAAAACACCGTTAAATACATTAGAAGAAAAGCAGATGAAAGAACTCTTGATTAGCTTGCTCAACTTTTTCGGATTGGCTTGGTGGGTTGAAGTGAAAACTTCAGCGCCGCGGTGCATTTACTATTTTGGCCCCTTCTTGACGGCTCAAGAGGCGGAATCGGCAAAAGGAGGATATGTAGAAGATATAGAAAATGAAGGTGCAGAAGGTCTTAGTGTTTCCATTCAGCGTTGCAAACCTATTGCTTTGACGGTTGCAGATGATTTGGGAAAGTTTGGTGAGGGAGGGTTTTTGCCTGTTTTGAGCGGCCAGTAGCAGCAGCAGGAATTTTGAGTTTTGAGTTGTCAATTCAAATCCGGTAAGATCGGAATTATACTATGCAAGCTAACCCCGATCGCTCTTCGGGACGCTCGCACTGTTTAACTCGGATGCCAAGGCCAACGATATAGCTTCAAAACTCTAGACGGTTGGATGATTGATTGCTTCTGAAAAATTCAAAACTCAAGACTCGGCATTACCAACTGCTTGGGGGTGACTCTCAATCCACCGATCGATATCTGTGACTACCCGATCGGGAATTTCCCAAGGAAATAAGTGGGCTGTATTGGGATAGCACTGCCACTGACTGTCATGAAGGTGGCGGGCTGTTTCTAAACTGGATGCTGAGGTGATATGTCGATCGGCCTCTCCGGCCAACACCAAGCACGGACATTGAATCTCGTCAAGATGCAGCAGTCGATCGTATCCGGCTCTCAGAGCGGTATTTAACGCCTTTGTAGCCTTGTGGGAAGTCTGGAGGTAGGCGGGAGTACCTGCGGCGGCTAAGTAGCGATAAGGGGTCGGTGTATGCTGCTGTATCAAGTAGCGAAAGAGCGATCGCCTGCCAAAAGTATCAATATTCCACTGCCAACCGGGTACCACCCAGTTGATAATTCCGGCTAAACCGGTGTAAAGATTATCTTGCCAAGAAATGGGCGGGTGACTGCCGCGCGGTTTGGCGGCTGATGCCAGTAGAATCAAACCAGCCACTCGCTGGGGATATTTCATGGCTAATTCCAGCGCTAAAATGCCTCCTAAAGACCAGCCGATGACTAAAGTGCGATCGACTCCCAATCGGTCTAAAAGCGCTTCTAAATCAAGCAAGTGGTCAGTCATTTCAAAGGAATTTGAGGTGCGACTGTTACCGTAGCCGCGCAAGTCTGGGGCGATCGTCCGGAACCGCTGTGATAGGTGTTCTGTGAAGACAGACATACAATCGCCGGAACCTGGATGGCCGTGCAAGCAAAGGATCGGAAACCCTTCACCTTTGACGGAAACGTTGAGTTTTGTATGTGGCATTTTCTAATTTGGCGATCGAAGGACAATCAAGGTTTGTAGTGAGGACTTTAGTCCTCTCCAAATGCGGACTAAAGTCCTCACTACAAACCAATCTTAGTAAGTTATTCGTCGCCCGAATTCTTCGATAATTTCGTAGCGATCGCGCAGAATATCTCCTGGATTCAGGCACATAAATTTTTAACAAATTCTCAGATGTTTAAAAGCTGGGATTATTACTAATATAATCGGCTATTTTAGCAATAGACTGGCGGATTTGTAGGTCGCCACTGGTGCGGCTGTCTATCACAGTCATCACGTAGGCTTCGCCGTCAATGTTCATCGCTAAAGTTGTGCCCAGCACCAGAGAATTCTCCCCGGTTTTTTCGCCCAACCACTGAGCTTTAGTTCCTTTCAAGGCGGCAAATCCCAAAGCGCGATCGTACTGCTGGTTGAGAGTTTCCACTAACAGTTTAGAACCCGGTGTTTCGCCGTTGTAAATTTGCACCATCATTTCGGTGAGTTCGTTAGCAGTTAAGCGGTTGGGCCCGGAACCGGGGTTGCTGGGCATAGTTTTTTCACCCATTAATTTGAAGTTCACGCGGGTGACTTGGTAGCCGCGATTTGCTAAGAATTGATTGATGTAATCGGCACCCAAATAATCGATCAGTTGATTGGTGGCGATGTTGCTGCTGCGATCGATCATTTCTTCTAACAGTAGCTGTACCGGGTAATTGCGATTGGACAAAATCTTGGTCGATGAGTCTTCGGTGAAATTGCCCCGATCGACGAATACTTCATGGTTCAGACTGATTTTTTCTTGGTCGAGTTTTTGCATCAGGGCGACAGCTATCGGCACTTTAATTAAGCTGGCCGGGCTGACAGGAGGCACATCGCCCCGCAGGTTGACGCATTCTCTAGAAAGGTGGCAAATCCCGATCGACGCTTCATTCGACAAACCGCTTGAACGGGCAACCTCTGCCAAAAAATCTGATTTTGCTTGCTGCACTTGAGAGGTTGCTGCGGTTAAATTTTCCCGGTATTCTTGAGCTTTGGAGGCTGTGAGGGGAGCTAAAAATGAGTTTTGCGGAACTTCTTGTAAGTTGTTGAGGGCCTGGTGCCACAAAAATTGATTTTGCTGCGAAGATTCGATCGACTGATTTGACTTCCCTCCCGTTTCTACGGCTCGGTTTGCCAAACGGACTGCTTGCTGTAAGTTGTCGTTAGCTCTCTGTTCTACTAATATTTGAACTTCCACCTCTTGCAACTGCTGTACCAATTTTTCTTGAGGATTGCCAGCGAAGGGAACTAAGCCAGAGAGCAGGGTTGGTTCTGCCGAGGGTGAGGCGGGTTGTTCTAGTTGGGTGACGAGCCGATCGCGAATTTTGTAGAGTTCGTCTAGGGAACGCGGGTTAGATGATTGAGCAAGTGAACTGGCGATGGTTAACACCTGAACCAGTCCGATGCTGGCTGCTACTGCCGCCATCTTGTTTGCGATCGACAAAAAACGGCTGAACCCTGGCATATTCCACATCCTCAACACAACCAAATTCAATCTAAGCAGCTATTGTTCCACGAGTCAAACGATTTGAGATTTTAGCCGTAGCCGTAGCCGTAGGGTGCGTCGCCATCGACAATCCTCAACAAAGAGCGACAATCGATCGAGCGACGCACCTTTTGTTTTCAAGGGCACAGCACACAAACCCAACATTTTTGTGGTAGCAAGCTTTTTCATCAATGGGTTCCGGTGCGTCGCCGTGAAATTTTCGATTGAATGCAAGGGATTTATCGCAGGCGACACACCCTACAAATACTGTAGGGTGCGTCGCCATCGACAATCCTCAACAAAGAGCGACAATCGATCGAGCGACGCACCTCTTATTTTCAATAACACAGCACACAAACCCAAAATTTTTGTGGTAGGAAGCTTATTGATAATGCGATCGGGTGCGTCGCCACAAAAAAGTCGATTTAATTTAGGGATTTTTCATGGCGACACACCCTACGAATACTGACAACTGACAACTGACAACTGACAACTGACAACTGCCAAAATAAAAGGAGCGATCGCACCCAAGAGCGATCGACCCCTCTAAAATTATTGAGAACTATCTACTTTCTGCGGCGCCTCCGCCAATCAACACCCAACCGCTTGAGATAATCCCAGCCGCGTTGGGGCCAAACATGAGCGCTACCGGTCTTTTCAGCAATCCAGCGAGCTACTTTGGGGCCTGTCCAGTCTCCGCCGTCGGGGGCTGGGCCTTGGAGGGCTTGTCGCAGTTCTTCTTGCTGTTCGGGACTCAGCAAGGATTTGGCAGGAGGGGGCTGGCGGTCTCCGCTGCGGTTTCTCACAGAGTTAGGCCCTTCTCGGTTATAGCGCTGGACAATTTCTTTGGCGTAGTCGTAGTTAATCCCTACGACTTGGGCTGCTTGTTTGATAGTCCAATTTCGGGAAACTAAGAGTAGCAAGTGCCAGCGGCGCGACTCTGTGGTGTTTTGTGCCTGCCGGTAGCGAATTTTGAGTTCCTCTGCCGTCAGGTGAGATTCTAAGTGAGCTTTAGGTGGCATTCCTCCAACGGGGCATCGGGAACTTCTTACCATATATCTTTGCTTTTGGGGAGAATTCCGGATGAAATTGTCTTTTTGGGGATCGTTGGGGCAAATATGTAGCTTTTTTAACCGGCGATGCACCCACATAGACCCAGTTGAGGAAGCGCTGTAAGTGGGTGCAATTGCCGTTATATTGGCTAAGTGGCTGAAAGTAGAAGTCAGTAACCCAGCCCTAAAGGGACTGAGCTTGCAAAAGTAATTAAGCAAGCTGTACTGACGGGCCTAAGTCTTAACTGACTACGTTATTTGGGTCACGACACCGGAGAATGATCCGCTAGTTTTCCGCTCTGTCGCTGGTAGTTAAACAGTCTTAAGGTCACTGAGACAGTGTTGCCAGCCTAACAAGCCCTTATAACATTGACCGACAAGCGAACATTACCCGCAAGGGATTAGGAGACAACCAAATCTCCACGGAGGGGCAACCATACCCCTCCAACCCCGAAAGTGGCAGATAAAGATTCAAGGCGGTTCAAACCGCCGAGTTGTTTTCCTCTCAGATCTAAAGATACTGAGTTTCCCACTTACCGAATGTTTTTTATGATAAAGGTACGAGCATGGCATCCATCCGCGAGTTGCACCGACAACTGGTCAATAAAGAACGCTCTGCTGTGGAAATTACCCAAGAAGCATTAGACCGAATTACCCAGCTAGAGCCGAAATTGAAAAGCTTTCTGTGCGTGACAGCAGACAGCGCATTGGCGCAGGCCCACAAAGTGGATGCCCAAATCGCAGCAGGCGAGGCAATTGGGTTGTTGGCCGGCATTCCGATCGCCGTTAAGGACAATATGTGCACCGAGGGAATTCCCACAACCTGTGGATCTCGGATTTTGGAAAATTTTGTACCTCCCTACGATGCAACCGTCGTCTCCAAACTCAAAGCAGCCGGTGCCGTCATTCTGGGCAAGGCCAACATGGACGAGTTTGCCATGGGGAGCTCGACGGAAACTTCTGCCTATCAAGTTACCGCGAATCCTTGGGACTTGGAGCGCGTGCCCGGAGGTTCTTCTGGCGGTTCTGCCGCAGCGGTAGCCGGCGGAGAATGCGTCGTTAGCTTGGGTTCGGATACTGGGGGTTCGATCCGTCAACCTGCTGCTTTTTGCGGTTTGGTGGGGCTGAAACCGACCTATGGGTTGGTTTCTCGTTACGGCTTGGTGGCCTACGCTTCTTCTCTCGATCAAATCGGGCCCTTTGGCAGGACTGTTGAGGATACGGCGATTTTGTTGGGGGCTGTCGCTGGTTATGACAGTAGAGATTCCACGAGTCTCAATGTCCCAATTCCTGACTATGCCCAAGCTTTGAGACCCAGTTTGCGACCGAAGGGTCAGATTAGAATTGGTGTAATTAAAGAAACTTTTGGCGTCGGGTTGGACTCTGCTGTTAAAGAAGCCGTGACAAAGGCGATCGAGCAATTTCAACAATTGGGCGCAGAAATTCAAGTCGTTTCTTGTCCCCGGTTCCGCTACGGTTTGCCCACTTACTACATTATTGCTCCGTCGGAAGCTTCGGCGAATTTGGCGAGATATGATGGAGTAAAGTACGGTTTCCGATCGCCCGATCCCGACAATCTTTTGGATATGTATGCCAAAACTCGCGCTCAAGGGTTCGGTGCAGAAGTTAAACGCCGGATTGCGATCGGCACTTACGTGTTGTCCGCTGGATATTACGACGCCTATTATCTCAAAGCTCAAAAAGTTCGGACTTTGATTAAAGAAGACTTTGAAAAAGCTTTTTCTCAAGTTGATGTTTTGGTCTGTCCCACTGCTCCGACTACGGCTTTTAAGGCAGGCGAAAAATTCAACGACCCCCTGAGTATGTATTTGTCAGATTTGATGACTATTCCGGTGAATCTTGCTGGTTTGCCAGCTTTGAGTTTGCCCTGTGGATTTGATGATAAAGGACTGCCGGTGGGTATACAACTGATTGGTAATGTTTTGCAAGAATCTCGGCTGTTTCAAGTGGCTCATGCTTACGAACAATCCACTAATTGGCACTTGCGTCACCCGGAATTGAATTAATTTTTGAAATTCGGCGGAACGCTGCTGCGGAAGTTAGTAATCGATCTAAAGCTAATGATCTGAATTAATCATTTGTCATTAGTTTTTGACCGATTTCTAATCTCCCGCGTGTCGTATTTTCTATGAACAAGTTACTGGTATTTGTTTTGTCTAAATCCCTCATAAATTTTGGGATAGTTTTGGCGATCGCTTATTCTGCTGCTTGTGTATTGCTATTTGTAGCGCAAGGTAAGTTTATATTTTTTCCGGCGCGGGCGATCGAAACTACGCCAGATGATTTTAAGTTGAAATATCAAGATGTTTGGCTGCCAATTTCCAGTAAAAATGGCACGGTGGAAAGCGTACACGGATGGTGGATTCCTGCCTCGAATACCCCCCCCAGCTCCCCCTTGGTAAGGGGGGGAGAAAGAGGGGCTGTTTCTTCATTTAATACCGGAGACTCGGATACCCCCCCCAGCCCCCCCTTGTTAAGGGGGGGAGCAAGAGGGTCGGAAATCCCCCCCAGCCCCCCCTTGCTAAGGGGGGGAGAAAGAGGGGCTGTTTCTTCATTTAATACCGGAGACTCGGATACCCCCCCCAGCCCCCCCTTGGTAAGGGGGGGAGCAAGAGGGGCCGTTCCCAGTCCACAAAGTAAGGGAGGAGCCATTCAAGTCCCCCCCCTTGATAAGGGGGGGTTAGGGGGGGTAGTTTTATACCTGCACGGTAATGGTTCAAATGTGGGAGCAAATGTCGAACACGCTAATCGATTTCATCGGTTAGGTGTATCGGTATTTTTGATCGATTATCGCGGTTATGGAAAAAGTCAGGGCGATTTTCCGAGCGAATCTCGGGTTTATGAGGATGTTCAACAGGCCTGGGATTATTTGGTGAAACAGCGGGGGATTAACCCAAATCAAATTTATATTTACGGTCATTCTTTGGGAGGGGCGATTGCGATCGATCTTGCAGTGCGCCACCCGGAGGCTGCGGGGTTAATTGTGGAGGGTTCTTTTACTTCGGTACGGGCAATGGTGGACTTCCAAAAACCGCTATTTAAGGTGTTTCCGATAGATTTTTTGCTAGCGCAGCGGTTTGATTCTCTGTCAAAAGTCGATCGCCTGCAAATGCCGGTACTATTTATTCACGGGACTGCTGACAGTGTAGTTCCAGCCGAAATGAGCAAAAAAATGTTTGATGCAGCACCCGAACCCAAACAGCTTTACATGGTTCCCAATGGAGGACACAATAATGCGGCACAAATCGGCGGTGCAGAATATCTGGGGGTAGTGAGCAAATTTTTATTGTAGGGTGCGTGAGCTCATAGTGCGATCGTAAAAAAAGAAAGTCCAGGCGCAACTATCAGAAAAAAAAGGTACGTAGTTGCGCTTTAGCGCTCTTATCTTATATATGATAAAACACAGGTACGTTGTTGCGCTTTAGCGCTCTTATCTTATATATATAAAAGAGCGCTTAAGCGCAACTACGTACCTAAGCTTCAGCGCTCTTATCTTATATATATAAAAGAGCGCTGAAGCGCAACTACGTACCTAAGAATCAACCCCTATCAACGGCTTACCACTTAATTCAACCTTAAAATATCTAACCACCAGTCATTGACGGCACGGCAGTAATTGCAGTAATTGTTCGAGCTAATCGGTTGTTGTTTGTTAACATCACAACCTCGCCGAGATATTTTGCGGTTCGGCATCCGGGCGCCGCATAAATTAGCATCTGTAAAATTAGCTTTGTTCAATCTCGCATCGCTCAAATCGGCCCCTCTGAGGTCAGCACCGCTGAGATTTGCACCGCTTAAATCAGCTTCTTTGAGGTCAGCACCGCTGAGGTTTGCCCCAGTAAAATCGGCATTTCTCAAGTCACTTCGACTTAGGTTAGCTGCGATCAAATTACTGCATTTTAAGTTAGCCAACTGGAGAGATGCGTCGAGCAGAGAACTCTCGCTGAGATTGGCATTTTCTAAGTTTGCTCCCCTGATGTCTGCCCTGCTCATGTCGGCTTTGCTGAGGTCGGCATCGATTAAAAAGGCATTTCTCATGTTGGCGTTATTTAAATTAGCTTCCATTAAATCCGCCGCAGTCAAATCCGCATCTACTAAGTCGGCCCTGCTGAGAGTGGCGCGACTCAAGGAAGCGCCAAACAAATCTGCACGGCTCAAGGAAGCACCAAATAAGTCGCATCCGGGACATCCTCTTGTTGCTAGCAGCCGCTTGATTAGAGGCAGATTTTGAGCTTGTAAGGGAACTGCTGCGCCAAATGGGAGTAGCAGAATCACTGCTGCCAGAATTGTCAGTTTAATTTTTGTCATCAGGTGTTGCGCGTTTAAATTGTATATGTCAATTACCTATTACCTAGTTGTCAAATCATCTCCTCATCAGACTTTCTCCCTGGATCTCTCCCCTCTGCCGGAATCTCCTCGAACATAACAGACTATGTAGATGCAAGCAAAGCTTAGTCCGGGTAATTCATCTAACTGCGTTTTATCGCCTAGTTTTCTCCTGGAATAACGCGCGCGGGGCTAAAAACAGGGGTTATTGCTAGATTTTTCGCTGTCAAATCCAATATTTTTAGCAGAAACGGCCTTGTTTGCAGCAGTCTTAGTCTAGTGGATTGACGTGGCACGCCGGTGTGAGATTCGCGGACGATCGCATTTGCGGATATTACTTACTCCTTTAGGATGAGAGCGATTACCTCGAATCAGCTTTGCAGGCTACCGGCGAGCCACCGTTGGCAGTGGCTCAATGCCTTGTATTTTGTAGTTGGCGACGGCTGGGGTAAATGAGCTAGCTCCGGCAGTGATTCGGTAATTTCTGGTGGATGCAGGCGGATTGTGCTACGGGGGCGATCCCTCTCCGTACAGGCGATCGGTAAATAAGCCAATTGGCTTAGACTCTTAAGACATATTGCTGATGCGATTCCTTCTGCAAAAAAGATAGCATTTTGGTGTGATCGCCGAAATTATACTTAACAAGCAAGTATAAAAAAAGACAAGGTGTGTCGGCGGGTGTGAAAATTGGGTACAACTAATACTTTCAGACGAGGAAAATTAATGTCGAACAGCATAGATCAACTGGCAGAAGGCGGCAGAGGCATCAAACTCATGTGGCAGATTGCAGACGAGCTGAGTTACACCCGGACTTTCGACGGTCGAAATTGTTTGTCGCTGAGCAAAAGTTACGAAGTAGAAAGTCGCGATCGATCGCAAAAGATAAAAAAGGCTAGCGCTTTAGATGGGTTAATGAATTTTTTAAAGAAGTGGGATTGGCAAGATGACATTGAGCAGGAAGCGGAACTGAATGAAAGTTCTTTTAAAAACATCAGCCTGCAAGTCAACACAGATATGAATGCTTTAACTAAAGTTTTGGACTGGTTGGAGCAGTTGCAAGATGTATCGATCCCCAATGAGGTTTGGTTCCAATTACAGCTAGCTTTAGCTGAAGGTTTCACTAATGCAGTTCGTCACGCTCACAAAAATCTGCCCGCAGAAACTCCTATTCAACTGCAAATTACGGTATGTAGCGGACACTGGCAATTCAAACTTTGGGATTGTGGCCCGCGTTTTGATTTTGATGCTAAGCTCCAAGAAATTATCGCAACAGATAGAAAACGCTTTGCTGATTTAGAGGTTTTGAGCGATACTTCCTTGATACCTAGCAGACCGACAACTTTGGACATATCTCAGTTTCCGATTGCTGGGTAAAGTAACAATTAACAGACTGGCACGGTTGAAAATGTGTTATCCTAATAACGGTGTTAGGGGAAGAGTTACGGGTTGTGTCTCCGCGCGGGTCAGGGATTTTTAATACTAGCGACCTGCTGCGGAGAAGGTTAAAAGCTATGGGCTTGGGTGAGGTTGACAAAGGCTAGACAAATGTAGACTAAGGTAATAGAAAAACTTGACAAACCTAGAGAAAAAAGCCTACGATCGAGAAAGTTATTTAATTGATGCTTGTGCTGTTATCGATCAAGACCAAGTTAAAATTAACAAGTGCCGAAAAACAATTGATGAGTAAACACGCTGGAATAGCTCGTTTTACATACAATTGGGGTTTGGCGACTTGGCAAAACTTGTACCAAGATGGATTAAAGCCCAACAAATATATTCTCAAAAAGTTTTTCAATAATCACGTCAAGCCAGAGCTAGAATGGATTAAAGAAAAAGGAATTTGTCAAAAGATCACTCAATATGCTTTCGACCAATTAGGTAATGCGTTCGATCGTTTCTTTAAAGGACTTGGTGCTTATCCCAATTTTAAAAAGAAGTTTCAACACGATTCTTTCACTATCGATGCTGGTGGCAAGCCGATGAGAGTTGGTGGTGTCAGGATTAAATTACCGACAATTGGCTGGCTCAGAACCTTTGAGGGATTGCCAAATGTCACCACTTCTAAGATGACGATTTCTAGAATTGCTGAAGATTGGTATTTGTCTTTTGCCTATGAGCAACCAGAACAAGTAACAATCAAGCAATTTGAAGTTGTAGGAGTAGATTTAGGCATTAAAACCCTAGCTACACTTTCAACGGGAGTTGTGTTTGAAAATTCCAAACATTATGACCGAGAAGCAGCTAAGTTGAAGCGATTGCAGAAGCAATTATCTCGAAAAAATAAAGGTAGCAATCGTCGATTCAAAGCCAGGATGAAAGTGGCTAAACAACACAATCGAATTGCCAATCTCCGCAAAAATACTCTTCATCACGTTACTACTTATTTGAGCAAAAACCACGCCCAAGTAGTAATTGAAGATTTGAATGTAGCCGGGATGATGGCTAATCATAAGCTAGCCAAAGCAATTGCTGATTGTGGATTCCATGAATTCAGGCGACAACTAGAGTATAAGTGCCAGAAATTCGGCTCCAAACTAATAATAATTAGTCGGTGGTATCCCAGTTCTAAAACTTGTTTTAGTTGTGGAAATATTCAGGATATGCCTCTCAAAAAACGCACCTATGACTGTTGCTCGTGCGGCATATCTATCGACCGCGATCTCAACGCGGCGATTAACTTATCGAGGTTGGCTTAACCTTGAATGCTCATGGAGGGATAGCCGCTCCGATGCCCCCTGTGAAATGAGAATTAATGACTAGGCTTGTCTAGGATTTATATAGCAGTCTCTAGCAGTTCGACAGAAATGGGTTCCTTTATCAAATTAGACTTTCAAATTAGACATGAAAAATTAACCACAAAAAGTTAAAATTTATTCACATTAATTTTTAATTTTTTAATCTATGATGGTATCTGGTCGCTCACCAAATACTAATGATTTCCAAAGAAAGTTTATTTGTGCTGTCTCTATTTCCCTACTTGGGTTTTCTCTGGTTTTTGACGAAATCTGGAAAAACTCCTCGTTTAGCTCTGATGGGATTTTACGGCACTCTCGTGTTTGTGGGTGTGACTATTCCCGCAGCAATTTACGCAAAAGTTGCCTACAACGAGTCGCTAGCAAATGTCGATTGGCTCCACGGTTGTGCGGAACTATTCTTGACACTTGCCAATATTTTAGTAGTTTTAGGCTTTCGGGAAGCGGTGATTAAAGCCAAAGCATCCTCACAGAATGGTGGCGAGGAGGAAGAATGTCTTGCAGACGGGGGAAAATAGCCGCCGTTAACAGTTGACAGTTGACAGTTGACAGTTGACAGTTGACAGTTGACAGTTGACAGTTGACAGTTGACAGTTGACAGTTGACAGTTGACAGTTGACAGTTGACAGTTGACAGTTGAGGGCGATCTCTACCTAGAAGGAAGAGGATTGGAGTAATGAATCGTCTGATTTTAATTTCTACGCCAAAGGGAGATGCTTTCAACCAATTATTTCTGGTATAAAACCCGGTTTCTGGCTTAACATCCATCGCTGACAATAGCTGATTTTGGCTAGAAACTGGGTTTTTACGGCGAAGCGCATTCTAGAGTTGCCGATCGGCTTACTTGCAAAATTTCAACCAAGCATTAAAATATGTGGAAACTCAAATCAAGCACTTCTAGCGCCGAGCTTGCCTGAGATCCGAGATTTTGGGTGGGGAAAACCCGTATCTGTGGCGCGATCGACAATCCTGCTCTCGCCGTCAGCGGAAATAGACTACCATATTGCTAAGTCTAGCTTTGGTGGGAATCTCCAGGCAGGAAAAAGATGAGCTATTGTCTCAATCCCCATTGCAACAAGCCGCAGAATCGTGATTCAACCAAGTTTTGTCTGGCGTGCGGCTCAAAATTGCTGCTGAAAGAGCGTTACCGCGCCCTTCAACCTATCGGTGAAGGAACATTTGGCAGAACTTTTTTAGCTGTCGATGAAGATAGGTTGAAAAGTCGCTGCGCCATTAAACAATTTTTCCCCCACGTTCAAGAAAAGGCAGAATTAGAAAAGGCAACTTCACTGTTTAAACAAGAAGCTCATCGCCTGTACGAACTCGGAGAACACCCGCAGATTCCAAGTTTACTGGCTTCTTTTGAACAAGCAAAACACCTGTATCTTGTAGAAGAGTTAATCGAAGGAAATAATTTGTTTCAGGAGTTGCAGCAGCGCGGAGCTTTTAGCGAGGAACAGATTTGGGAATTGTTGATTAATTTGTTGCCTGTTTTGCAATTCGTGCACGAGCGGCAGGTAATTCATCGGGATATTAAGCCGGAAAATATTCTGCGGAGAAATCCCCAAACTTTCTCGACTCCTGGTAATGGAAAAAAAGGGATAAGTCTGGCAGAATCTTCTACTGTACAGGGGAAATCGAGGGGGGGTCAGTTTGTGCTGGTAGATTTTGGAGTTGCTAAGCACATTAGCGCGATTTCTGAGGCGAAAACTGGTACGATAACGGGAACTGCTGGCTATGCACCGATCGAACAAATTCGCAGCGGTAAGGCGTATCCGGCGAGCGACCTTTACAGTTTGGGCGTTACCTGCATTCACTTACTGACTGGGGCGGTGCTGAATGATTTGTTCGATGCTTTGGAATGCAAATGGATTTGGCGATCGCACTTAGCGCAAAAAGGCATCAAAGTCAGCCAAAAATTAACAACTATTTTAAATAAATTGCTCAAAGATTCCGTAAGGGAGCGATATCAATCCGCGGCAGAAGTGCTGCACGACTTGGTGAAATTTGGGCAATATCCCCGATCGCAAATTGCGTATAACTATCGCACCAAAATAGCCATTAATTCGTCTGTAACTCACTCGCAGACAGCGACAGCAACCGCCGTATCTGCCGCGCCACCTCAGAATGTGCAGGTGACAACCGCAGCTAGCAACCCGCAATTATTATCTCATAACTGGCAGTGCGCGCGCATTCTTCACGGTCATTCAGACTCGGTTAATGCTATTGCAATTAGCCCTCAAGGTAGTATTCTCGCTAGCGCCAGCGACGATAAAACAATTAAGCTGTGGAACCTGCAAACAGGGGAATTAATCCATACTTTTTTCGGCCATTGCGCGACGGTTGATGCGGTGGCTATCAGCCCCGATGGGAGAATGCTGGTTAGCGGCAGTTTTGACAGAAAAGTTATTGAGTGGAAGCTGGATAAAAAGGCGATGATTCGCGAGTTTTACAGCGATTATGGGTCGCCGTACAGTCACCGGTACGGCTCCGTATATTCGGTGGCTTTTAGCTGCGATGGAGGGGCAATAGCAAGCGCTAGTGGGGACAATAGTATTAAGCTGTGGAACCAGCACAACGGAGCTTTAGTTCACAAACTTTCGGGACATTCTGACAAGGTTTTATCTGTGAGTTTTCGCCCTCAAAGTATGATGCTGGCTAGCGGTAGTGCGGACAAAACTATTAAGGTTTGGCGTGTAGGGATGGCCCAGAGTGTGCGGACTTTTGTCGGACATTCTGATTGGGTTTATGCGATCGCCTTCAGTCAAGATGGTAAGATGATTGTCAGCGGCAGTGCTGATACTACCGTAAAATTGTGGAATCCCGATACCGGGGAATTGATTAATACTTTGAGCGGCCATTCTGATGAGGTGATATCGGTGGCTATCAGTCCCGATCGCGAAACTATGGCTAGCGGCAGTCGAGATGGTACAGTTAAACTCTGGAACTTGCAAACAGGCGAATGTTTGTGCAGCTTAGTTGGGCGCAATCCGGTGGCTTTTAGTCCTGACGGTCAAACTTTAGTCACCGGTGGCGATGGGGATGAAATGTTAATTTGGCGGGCGTTTGTTTAGTTGGGCGAGATAACTGAGATACTGGGAAATGCGATCGACATCTGCGTCAAGTAAGCGATTGGCCCAAGAATATATCTTAAGTTGCGATCGCATTTCCCGAAATATTGCAGCATCCCCGCGACTGTCGAGAGGGAAAACCCAAGCATCAAATCCCGCCGACTTGAGACGGCTAACAGCGCCATCGCCATCTTGTACCCACAATTGACGCTTGATGCGAAGCGGTTGACAGCAATATTCACCGACAACGATTCCCCCCACCGAAACGCTAGCATCCTCTCCACGATTAGAAAGTTCTTGCAAAATAGCTTTCAGCGAATTGAGATTTTTGGCATCTTGCACCTGCGACGGTGTAAACTTGACAATCACCATTTCTGTAACTTCCACTGGTTTTGTCGATCGTCCAAAGTTGACCGGTTGATTCGCCCAAGAATTTTGTATTTCCGATGGCGCCACCCAAGAATTTTGCGTTTCCGATGGCGCCACCCAAGAATTTTGTGTTTCCGATGGCGCCGCCCAAGAATTTTGTATTTCCGATGGCGCCGCCCAAGAATTTTGTGTTTCCGGTAGTGGGCTCTCGATTTCCTCTGTAACCTCTGGTGTTGCTACAGGCTTTGCAGTATCTACAATGATCTGAATTTCCTCGCCATCCTTCTCAATTTTCCCACTAATCTGTAAGATAGCATTCTCTGTAATATGCTGTTTAACTTCTTCATAACTCTTGGGAAACACAACAGCTTTGATTTGGTGTGTCAAATCTTCTAACTGCAAAATTGCCATCGCATCGCCTTTTTTTGTCACTACAAGTTTGATAGCATTGAGCATGACAATAACGGATACTTTACCCTTTTTCTCTGCCAACTGTGCGAGAGTCACCACATCTGGATCTTGATTGGATTGAAGCAGAAACTTGAGGGGATGCTCTGATACATAAAAACCCAGCAATTCTTTTTCTAAACGCAATTTTTCCTGCGTGTCAAAATCTTTCACAGTTTTTGATTTTGGGGCCGAATCATAGGTATTCGCCGACTTAGCAAAGCTGTTCCCACCTAACAAGTCAAACAGATTACCTTGACCGCTTTCCCGATCTTTTTTGCGGTCTTGGGCCCATTTCATCACCCCTTCAAGGTCGTTTATTAATTGACGGCGGTTGGGTGCGATTTTGTCAAAAGCACCACAGTGAATCAAGGCTTCTAGGGCGCGGCGGTTGACAGAATGTAGATTTACGCGATCGCACAAATCTGGTAAAGACTTAAAATGACCCCCTGACCTGCGCGCCTCCAAAATATTCTCAATTGCCCCTTCACCAACATTTTTAACTGCCGAAATCCCAAACAAAATTTTATGTTTTTCGGCTTTTGTCATCTCCATCGGCAATGGCGTAAAAGTAAGTTCAGAACCATTAATATCAGGTGGCTCAACGTCAATCTTCAGCTTGATACAATTAGCAATATATCTCTGTACTTTCTCCTGATCGCCTCGGTTAGCTGTCAGCAGTGCAGCCATGTATTCAACAGGAAAATTTGCTTTTAAATAAGCAGTTTGATAAGTGATATAGGCATAGGCCATTGAATGGGATTTATTAAAGCAGTTAGATGCAACTAGACTATTTTCTAGAATAAAATTGTGGTCTTTTTCAACACCTATGTCATATACCTCTTGAGTTCCTAGAGATTTGCGACTAATAATTTTAATAGTCCTCATCATTTCTATATGTAGGACACTCATGGACTTGATTTGTTTTAATTCTAATTCTAATCCTAGTTCAAATATTTCGTCAATCGGCAACATTTGACGTTCATAGTTCATAAACTTGTGGTCTTTAGTAGCGCGAATTATCGAGCCATCTTCCAGAGTATATTCAAAAACTTCCTGCATTCCTCGGCGATGCCACTGTACAATTGACTGTGTATAAATATAACCATTACTATCAACAGTGTAAACAGTACATTGAATTTGTTCCTCGACAATTTTACCAATAGCCATCGGCCCATATTCCACCGTCAATATCTGCGTGTCATAGCTCAAGCAATATTCTGCGAATTGTAGCATCTGCCCGAACAACTCTTCGGCAATTCTTTGAGTGACACCATTCTTAGTTGCGCCATCAATAAATGTTTCCTTTTGCTTCTGCATTTCATCAGCCTTCTTCTTGCCCATGGCGCGGCGCAGCAAGTCAGCTTGCCCTAAAGAATAGCCCGCCAAATCTTGAGCCATCCGCATGATTTGCTCTTGGAAACAAAGCGTTCCATAGGTCTCTTTCAAAATCGGTTCTAACAGCGGATGGTCGTATTTAACCACTTCTCTGCCGTGTTTGCGATCGATAAATTGTGGAATCAAACCAGCATCCAGCGGGCCGGGACGATAAAGCGCCAGAATAGAAGAAATATCATCCAGACAAGAAGGTTTGATTTTTTTTACTACATCCAGCATCCCAGAAGATTCTAGCTGAAAAATACCTTCTAAATCTCCTTTTTCTAATAGTTGATAAGTCTTTGCTACATCACCGGGTAACTTGTTGTTCCTAGTAAATGTCTCTTGAGCTCTGCGTTCTATGTCAGAAGGTAAGCCTTCAGCATTGATAGTTATATCTTGAGTTTGCTTAACATAATCAACAGTTTTTTGGAGAGTCGTTAAATTTTTGAGTCCCAGAAAGTCCATTTTGAGTAACCCCAAAAATTCCAAGTCTTCCATAAAATATTGGGTGATTACAGCACCATTTTCATTCTTTTGCAGGGGCACAATTTCATCAAGGGGGATGGAAGAAATCACCACGCCGGCGGCATGAACACCATAGGTTTTGTTAGTTCCTTCAATGCGAATTGCCATGTCAATCCACTGACGCACTGGGACTTCGGTGCCAGTTTCGGCATTAGTACAAATAGTATTTTCGTAGTTGGTTTTAAATTCCTGTGCCGGTGTTGCATCGGAAATCATTACTTTGAGTTTTTCCGGTTTCCCCCGCGATACAGGAATCATTTTCGCCATCTCATCGGCTTTTTTGTAGGGAATACCTAAAACTCTGGCAACATCTTTCAAAACAGCTTTTGATGTCATCCTGTTAAAGGTAATAATTTGCGCTACGCGGTCTGTACCATATTTGTCTGTGACATATTTAATCATATCGTCCCGTCTTTCGATGCAGAAATCGCTATCAATATCTGGCATCGATTTACGTTCGGGATTGAGAAATCTCTCGAATAGTAGTCCGTGGTGTACAGGGTCTATGTTTGTAATGTTGAGGACATAAGCAACTAAAGAACCTGCCGCAGAACCACGTCCTGGCCCGACGGGAATATTGTTGTCTCTAGCATATTTCATGTAGTCCCAAACCACTAAAAAATATTCAGAGAAACCCATCTGCTGAATCATTTTTAGCTCATATTCTAGTCTTTGTTTGTAGACGGGGGGGATTTCATTTCTGGTACGGGCTTTGAGTCTTTCTAATAATCCTAGCCAAGATATTTCTTCTACATAGGTATCGGCGGTATGTTCTGGGGGAATTGGGATTGTGGGAATCCGAGCTTCTCCTGTTAGATCGTATCTTGATACTTTGTTTGCTACTTCTAGGGTGGTTTCGATCGCCTCTTCGATCGTTTCATCATCCAAATGGTCTCGAAATAGTTGCGCCATCTCCATAGCAGACTTCAGATATTCTGTGCCGCTGTAGCGCATCCGCTTTTCTTCTTCAATCAGTTTGTTGGTGTTGATGCACAACAAAGCATCGTGAGCTTCTACGTCGTTGCAGGAAATATAGTGAGAATCATTGGTGGCAATTATTTTAATATTGAATTCGCGGGCAATTTTGACGATTTCAACATTAACCATCCGGTCTTCTTGGGAACCGTGGTCTTGAATTTCTATATAATAGTCTTCTCCAAATACTTCTTTATACCATTTGGCAACTTCGCGGGCAGTATCTAGCTTGTTTTGCAGAATCATTTGGGGAACTTCGCCACCCAAACAAGCGCTGGTAACAATTAAACCTTCGGAGTATTGTTTGAGGAGTTCTTTGTTGATGCAAGGACGGGCAAAAATACCTCTTTCGGGCATTCCTTTTAAATGGGAAATTGTGGTAAGCTTTACTAAGTTTTTATAACCTTGCGTATTTTTAGCTAAGACAACTTGATGGTATTTTCTTCTACCTCGAACTTTGACTTCGATGTCGCCGTTGACGACATACATTTCATTGCCAATGATGGGCTTGATATTTTTATTTCGGCAAACTTTGATGAGTTCGATCGCGCCATACATCACGCCGTGGTCTGTAAGGGCGATCGCGGGCATCCCCAATTCTACCGCGCGATCGGCGAGCTGCTGTAGCTGAGACGCGCCGTCTAGCAGGCTGTAATCGCTGTGAATGTGCAAGCCAACGAAAGACATAGCGATTTTAATATTGTAGATTTTAGATTCTAAATCTTACACCATTGGCGTGTCAAAGCATAAAATAAAAAACAAAGCTTATTATCACTTTTGAGATAATTTGGACTGGGGGGTTTGATACCGCATAACATGAGTTTGCTGTGAAACTGATGATTCGATCGCACTTTTACAAACTAGCTTGTTCCAAATAACGCTCCAAGTCTTTAATCCGTTCTTTTGTGACTCTGGCTCTGCAATAACCGTAGATAGAAGGAGCCACGCTACCACCCTCAAAGTAACCTGCTTCATAATCGCAAGATTCATCTCGAAACTTGAGCCAACTGCGCTGTGCGACTATCAATCTCTGGCTTTGTTTGCTGTTGAGTTTTGGCTGAAGTTGCTGATATACTTGATTGAGTTTTCTGTCTGCTGCTTGGAATTCTTGGCTGGAACACAGACTCTGATCCAGTGTCGTTTGAGGGCTTTTACAGTTAGGTTGTTGGGCGAGTATTAAGGATGTATTACTAGCTTGACTTGGAAGTAAAGATGTGGCTGTCAAGAACAGTGAACTAGCTGCCAATGTTGTCGAAATAGTGATATTTTTCAAGGATTTTTCTCCTTAGTTTGTTAGTAATGACTGATTTCCTATCAACTATCAACTGTCAACTGTCAACTGTCAACTGACTGCTGAGCCGATCGCCAAATCCACCAAGCAGCCGCCCAGAGAGTAAAATTACCGATGACAGTCATCGCAGCTTGCAGGGTAACAATCCATTCTAGGGCTGGGGAGTTGTCGAAAAAGTGCCACGTACAGGCGCACATAGCGCTGACAAGGGCGGGGAGCATTCCGACAGAAAGGGCCCACCAAGCTCGGTTTTTAGTGACTTCGCCGTAAGTCCAAATTAACCAGATGGCGGCAATCCACTCGACGACACTAGAGACATGAATAATCCAGGTTGGAATTGACAAAGCGTGCATTTTTTGTATTCTTAAGGGAAATGTATTTATTTGTTTAAGGTCGTTAACTGTTAACTGTTAACTGTTGATACCAATTTTTTATGACGCTGTTCCCGAATCCGATCCCCCCTTAGCTTGCCCCCTACTCCCCCTTAATAAGGGGGGGGACAAGATTCCGATCAAAGTCCCCCTTCTTAAGGGGGATTTAGGGGGATCGAGATATGTGCAACGACCCATTAAATTGGTATGACTGTTAAAATATTTTAGGGATCGATCGCAACAATTAGATATTGTAATAGTTATATTCCATCATAAACCAAGAAAAGAGTAGAAATGCGAGCAATTTTGTGCGGCTATTACGGTAAAGGCAACGGCGGCGACGAGGCGCTGTTGGCTTCGCTACTGCAAATGTTACCAGATGGGGTGACGCCGATCGTCCTTTCTGGCAATCCCGTCGAGACAAATCAGCGGTACGGAGTAGCTGCGCGCGATCGCATGAATGCCTTCGGTGTCCTCGATACACTCCGCAGCGCCGACGCCCTCATCTGGGGTGGCGGTAGTTTAATCCAAGACAGTACCAGCCTTGTCAGCCCTTTTTACTATGGTGGCTTGATGGGATTAGCGCAGCAGATGGGCTTAAAAACTGTTGCTTGGGCCCAGGGAATTGGCCCTTTGAATCGTGAGATTACTCGTAAATTATCTCAGCGGTGTTTTGCTGGATGCACAGGCGTCAGCGTGCGCGATAAAGGCTCAGCTACCATACTTGCAGATTGGCAAATTCCCTTTACATTAGCGCCGGATCCTGTGTGGGCTTTGGAAAATTCCCCCGTCTCGGGTTTGTGGGATTTGCCGTCACCGAGAGTTGCGGTTTGTTTGCGATCGCACTCTACACTAACACCCGCCCGTTTGTCAATCCTAACTCAAGCTTTAGTTGACTTTCAAAAAGCCACTCGCACCTTAATTTTGCTGCTGCCTTTCCAAGCTTCTCACGACTTAGAAATTGCCAAACATTTGCACGAAGCACTGCCGCAAAGGAGTCGCATCCTCAGTTTAGACGATCCGAGGAAGTTGAAGGGAGTTTTCCGGGGAGTCGAAATGGCGATCGGGATGCGCTACCACAGTTTAATTATGGCAGCATCCGAAGAATGTCGCTGTTTTGCCCTCAGCTACGATCCCAAAGTCAGCCAATTGATGGATGAGTTAGAAATGCCGGGATACTTATTATCAGAATTGCCCGAAGATCCGTATTTAATCAGCAAAACCTGGATGGATCACTATGCCAACGGCGCCGCACTATCGCCAGACAGGATAAAATTTATTGTAGGGCGATCGCTCTTTCATAAGGAAGTATTACAAACCGCCCTCCTGCAATCTCCATAAGAGGTAAAATACCATGACTGTCAGTACCGCAGACTTAAACATTACCTGGGAAAAATTGCCAGACGATTTCATTTTAGACGAGGAACCTGTGGAAAACATCGACCAACCCCTGCTAGCTGCCGCCCTGCGAGAAATCTTAGAACTTGCGGGGTTAATAGTAGCAGGAATCTTAATTGCTCCCAATATGGGAGTTTGCGCTACAGTAGACGACAAGCTAGTTATCAAATCGCCAGATTGGTTTTATGCCCGTAACGTACAGCCGCTTCCTAGTCAAGAAATCCGCCGCAGTTACACTCCCAACCTAGAAGGCGAAATTCCGGCGATTGTCATGGAGTTCTTATCAGCTACAGTCAACGAAGAATATTCTACAGTATCGACTTATCCCCCCGGCAAATGGTATTTTTACGAGCAAATATTGCAAGTACCAATCTATGCAATTTTTGAACCTGCCACAGGAAGACTAGAAGTTAATCAGTTGAATTCATCAGGACAATATCAATCATATCAGCCCGATGCAAGCGGACGTTATTGGATTCCGGGAGTCGGATTATTTCTGGGTGTTTGGTATGGCACAAAAACTGAAAGAACAGGATATTGGTTGCGGTGGTGGGATGAAAGCGGAGAGATGTTATTGTGGGGTGCAGAAATAGTTGAAAGAGAAAGGCAGGAAAGGGCGATAGCCCAACAGCAAGCCCAACAAGAACGAGAACGATCGGAAAGATTAGCAGCACAATTAAGAGCAGCAGGCATAGAACCCGAAATTTGATACAATAATTTAGCAATCAAAAATCCTAACGCTGCGATTTTTTATTTCTAAATTTATGTGCGTTAATCCGCGTTAATCTGCCGATATCAGCGGTTAAAAATTATATTCAGGAGACAGAAAAATTGGCAAGAGTAAGAGTTCGAGAACACGTAAATCCCCTATCGATGAGATATCGAACATCCGCCAGTGCCCCAGATTGGACGAAAATATATAGCGACTTAAATTTGCCACTGCATTTAGATATCGGCTGCGCCAGAGGAAGGTTTTTGTGGCAAATGGCGCAAGTACAAACTGATTGGAATTTTCTCGGATTAGAAATTCGGGAACCTCTGGTGGATGAGGCAAATCTTTGGCGCGACGAAAAAGGCTTGACAAATCTGCACTATTTGTTTTGCAATGCGAATAGTTCCCTGAAACCAATTTTAGAAACTTTGCCCGCTGGTACTTTGCAGCGAGTGAGCATTCAATTTCCCGATCCGTGGTTCAAGAAAAAACACCACAAGCGGCGGGTGGTACAGCAGGAATTAGTCGGCGAGTTGGCGACTTATCTGGCTGTTGGCGGTGAAGTGTTTATTCAATCGGATATTGAGGAAGTAGAAGTCGAAATGTGCGATCGCTTTTCATCTGATCCTAGCTTTAAACGCACAAATAACGGTGAATGGTTAGCAGAAAATCCCATGCCCGTAGCCACTGAAAGAGAAATTGCTACTCTCAAACGGGGGGAACCAGTTTATCGGGCAGTGTTTCACAAATAAAGGGTATCAAACATAAAGTGTTTCACAAATAAAGCCCGCCGAATTAATTGTGATGTTTCACAAAAATACAGCCCGCCGAATTAATGGCGATGTTTCACAATAATTAATCGTGATGTTTCACAAATAAAGCCCACCAAATTAATGGCGATGTTTCACAAATAAAGCCCGCCGAATAGAATTCGGGGCTACACAAACAATGTCCGCCTCCGCGGACTGAAGATAAGAGTATCAATAAAAGGTAATTTGGTGTTTGATATAATATCAAATTTATTAAAATTACATTTTATACTATTTGCTTGAATTGGCATTTATGTCTTTTCTTGAGTCCGCGGAGGCGGACATTGTTTGTATAGGCGCGAATTCTATTCGCCCGGATTATTTGCTACTCGCCCAAACTTAAATTGGCATTTATGTCTTTTCTTGAGTCCGCGGAGGCGGACATTGTTTGTATAGGCGCGAATTCTATTCGCCCGGATTATTTGCTACTCGCCCAAACTTAAATTGGCATTTATGTCTTTTCTTGAGTCAGCGGAGGCGGACATTGTTTGTATAGCCGCGAATTCTATTCGCCGGGAATTGATGGTTTTACTCCACACTATTTTAACCCGGAATTGGGGGAGGTTCGCGGTTTGTTGGTTTCGACTTGTTTGTCGATCGCACTTCTGTAACTATCCACCACATGATTCGGCATCACATCCCCATTTTGCCCTAAAAAAGCCCACTCCTCACCGACGTGCACGTATTCAGTCTTAAAGAACACCGTAAAAGGCACCAGCGTAATAGCATCCGCCAAATTTACCACACGATAGCTGTTCGGTACAACTCGATTGTGATCCCTCGCAAACACCGGATCGCCCACCCTCGGACTGCCATAAGTATACAACTGCACCTGCTGTTTCAACCGAGGAACATTCACCGCAATGTCGATCGCAGCCAAAGTCGCGATCGCAGCACCCAAACTGTGGCCCGATACATAGCAAGGAACCGACGGATTCAGCTTTTTGGCAATGTCCAGCGTTTGAGTGGCAATATTGCTGTAGATGGTTGAAAAACCGGGATGAATTTTACCGTAGGACTTACTGAAAACCTTACTTTCTTTTGTAGCGTAGACAGCATTGATATTGAGTACCCATTCGATAGTTCTTTGCGTGCCGCGAAAGACAATAATATTGTGTTTTTTTGAACTGAGGACAAAACCAAAATAAACCGGGATTTTGCGATTAATTTTAACAACCTCCTTCGCTGTATTTTTTATAACTTTTTCCGCAGTATCTACATTTTTGCCGATCGGATCGGTTTCCCTATTTGGGGAAGCAGCCTGCTGCGGAATTTCTACCTCGACTTCTTCGGAGATATTGGCTTCTTCTCCTTTAATCGCCGCAACTAGAGTATAGTCTTTCAACTTAGCCGTATAAGCTGGCAATGATTTAATATTACCGTCATAGTGAGGCTCTACTTTGCCTTTGAGGTACTGCTGCGTTGCCAATTTGCTGCACAAAATCAGCAGTTTAGAAATCTCGCGGTTGTAGGGAATTGGTGGCGGAGATAGTTTGACAGATGCTTGAATTCGCCGGGATTCATTAATTTTTTTCGCATCGGCTTCTAAGGTTTTCAAGAAAATTCTATCGGCTTCTCTGTCGTTGAGTAAAGCTAAAACTTGTTTTTGGCGATCGCTATTGGCTTTCCGCCGCAAATATTCCGGTATTGCGGTAGCTGCTGACGCGGCCGCCAATGCTCCGAGCAACAGTTGTCTGCGGGTAATTTTTGCTGGAATATACTTGGTCATATACTAACTCTAAATATCAATATAGCGGTTCTCAAAAAAGTCAGGTACGTTGTTGGGCTTTAGCCCTCTTATGTGTATAATATAGTAACCGAAGTCGCATGAAAAAATTCATTTATAGTCATACCTCATCTTTCGCTCGAAAGGCTATATCAAAAAACGGGTTTTTTACCTAATCTGCTGGCTGCAATCTAATGATTTTAATAAAAAACCCAGTTTCTCACCTCGTCCTTAATTGCTACTTTCCCACTGTCAACAAAGGTTTCCCTCACAATTGCGGTTCAATTCCAGCTGAGCGCAATTGAGCGCGCAATTGCTCTAATTCTGCTTGAGCGCGATCGGCCCTTTGCCGTTCTTGTTCAGCTATTTGCCGTTCTTGTTCAGCCCTTTGCCGTTCTTGTTCAGCTATTTGTTGTTCTTCCTCAACTCTTTCAAAGCCAGTTAACAGCAAATTCCCTTCACTATCCCACCAGCGCAGCCAAGGTAAATCAACATTTTGATACCTTCCTTGCCAAATTCCTAATTCCACTCCTAAGGCTGGAATAGGATAATGACCGCGATCGTTCGCAGTCATTAATTGATACCTATTTTCTATCAAGTGATAAACTTCAACACTCGCCTTACTCACTTCATAAATCCCGTAAAAAGCCGGACGGATCGCATTTTCATAAACCCAGAATTTTCCCGGCTTAGTTTCCTGTTGCCCAGAGCGCAACAAAGGCGTTCTGTCCCGTTCTTGGGAACCATTTCCCGATACAAACTCTAACACAATTAACGGTGCGACAAACTCTTGCCACATCACATAAGAACGGCGCAATTGACCGTCAAGTGTTGGCGGGACATTTGGCACATAAAACCAGTCCGGCGCTTCTGAACCCTTTTCTAGGGGGTCTGTCAATCGCCAGTAAATGCCACTATCTTGACCGATACAATAATCAGCATCTGGATGAATGCTTTGAAGGATCGGAGTAATGGAATCCGTTAACAGAATGCTTTGGGGATGTTCTTGAAAGTTTTTCACAAAAGTGCCGTCGGATTCTGGTAGCTGAGTGTGATCTGGCCAACCTCCGGGGTTGTTTTCTACATCTAGGGAGAATTTCATGGTTTTATTTTAGTTACAGGTATTAATGAAGAATGTCTTTAATTTTTTCCTGAAACTCCTCTTGAGTTATTTTACCATTTATCAAGTCATCAGTCAGGGATTTAATCGAATTTTCTGTTACTTGAGCTGGAAAGGCGATCGCCCCAATATTTGCCTCAAACAAAGCCGCCCCTTCCGGTTGAGAACTATCGAAAACTTCCTTGAGTTCCGCTGCATCCATTTGGCGGCCGCTAGCATAATAAAGGTGCGTCGCCTGTCCCACCCTCCAAGTCAGTGCAAACAGCGACGAAGCCACCGCAAAACCGCCCACAAACGGCACAAACACACCCAAACCATACATTGATATCCAAGCCATAAACGCCACCCAAAAAGAACCCAAACCCCCGAACAAATTGCCTCCGATCGCCAGCGCATCTTGACCTTTGGGATAGCCCCATTTTGCCCCAATATCCCGCATCATTTTTAACAGCAACACGCTCGCCACCAGCAGCGTCACCGTCATACTTCCCGGCAGCGGGTTGAGTCCCAGAATTGCAGATCCAATGGCATAATCTATAATCAACTCGCGGATTTCTTTGTTGATTTCGACAAGATTGGGCGATCGGGCGATCGCTTCCATTTCCTCTGAGGTTTTTGGGGAGTTTTCAGACATAAGATTTCGTCTTTATGAAAATCTATAAAAACTCTTGTGGGGCAGGCATCTAACCTGCCCTATCCAGGCTTTTATCGAGAGATATATTATAACCCAATACGCTTCATTTAAGATTGTCATTCCGAGGAACGAAGCAATCGCACTGTCTATTTTTGATAGTTTTCCCTGTTGGAATTTATTATTTCAAGCGTATTGTATTCTAACCTAAACCCAAGACGGCAGCCACATCCTAATTTTCCATTCCATTTGCGACAAAGGCAATCCCAAATAGAGAGGCATCCAGAAAATAAAAGCACCCAAAACCAGAAAAATTATTGTTACCCCCATCCCTCGGAGGCGAGTTTGTGGGCTGTGCAGCCACCTGTCAGTCCACCAAGCAAGTGCTAAAGCTGCAAACACAGAACAACCCATATAATGGTACAAAAATACGCAGCGAGTCACCTTCACCCAAGGCAGCAAATTAGCAGCCCAATTAACTATTAAATATAACGCCAGCCACATTTCGGCAGTCGGCGGAAACAAAATCGGCCGCTGCTGTTCGATCGCCTCAACAGAAGCCACCCGGCGCGTTTCCATCCACACTAAAACCCGGTGAACCAAAACTCCTATTACTAGCAGTAAAGCTAAGGTTGACAGCCACCAAAGAAAAGGATTACCCATCGCGTGTACGTCAAAAATTACCGGATTTACACCACTCGGCAAAGGTGGCAAAACTGGATCTGATGGTGCATTGCTGCTAATAGTTTTGTAGAAGTAAACTATAGGGCGCAGCATCAAAGGCCAACTGTACCACGCCGAACAATAAGGATGCACGTTAGGCCCGCTTTTAATCCGCTGGTGATAAGTCAAAATTTCCGTTTGCATCTGCCAAAAGTTGGGAGTTGGATTGAGATGCAGGTGAGGAATCCAGGAGATGCTGTAAACTAAAATAGGAATCACAGCTAGACTCAAAATTACTTCTAAAAATTTGAGTTGAGTCAGTTTTTGTACTGGACTTTCCGGGGGCAAGAGAGCCGAATTTACCTCGGCACTCTGTTCTTCATTTCCTCGGTTTCCTTGGATTAAACGCACCGCCCACGCGCAGATCAAAATTAGATAAGTACCGAACAGAAACCACAAGCCGTTCCATTTAATAGCAGCAGATGCGCCGAAACCTATCCCGGACAGTACCAGCCAAAGCCAGCGCTTTTTGCCTTCTGCTTCTACGGATTTTAAAATAAATAATTGACCTAAGATTCCAAATAAAACTAGATAAATGTTGTTGAGCGCGTAGCGAGATTCAACTAAAAACAAACCGTCGCAGGCGATAAATAAAGCAGCCAGAAAAGCAAAGGTGCAGCGGCGCACTAGCTGATAAGCCAGAGCTCCGACAACTAGGGGAATAAAGGAACCCGTCAGAGCATTCAGCCAGCGGTAATCCCAAGGGGAGAGCGTTGAGCCTGCTAGACTGTTGACGGCTGTTTTGCCGAAGGGGAGGTGAGTGCCGATCGCAATTCCGATCGCAATTATGTACTGACTCAGCGGCGGGTGAGCGTTGAAAAAAGGCGTTTTGGTGAGATAATCGTTGGCAAACTTCGCGTAATAAACCTCGTCAAATACGAAGGTGTTAAATCGCTCCAGTTCCCAAAAGCGCAGAGTCAAAGAAAATAGGAACACACCGAGCATTCCTAGACCAAAAACAAGAGTGGATCTGTTGAATTGTTTTTTGTTGAGTTGCATAAAATAACCGAAAATAGTAGATGCTAGATTTGGGGGCGATCGCTAATTTAAAAATACTGAGTTGAGAATAGCTTAAAAACTATAATTATGCGTCATATCGTGTCCGGTCAATTGATCGTAATTCCTGTAGGGGCCGGTTCGCTTAAATATTTAACAAAAATGAGAGATTTTGTAAACCCGCCCCGGCCTCTAATAGCGATCGATCGGACATGATATCAGTCCTAGATTTGCCGATGTTGCCTCGTAATTAGCACGCAGCAAGGAAAATAGCAGATAACAAGGTGCGATCGACTATAATAGCAGTTAAACAGGTCTTTTTTTGAGCAAGGGTTTATGAATCTCGCTGTTTGGGTTTGGGGGCGTTGGGGGTTAGCTGTCGGTGCTAGTATCCTGCTAGCGTCAGCCACCACGCCAAATCCCAAGACATTTGCAAGCTTTGGCGATTGGTGCATCAACAAAGAGCATTTAACCCCCCAAGCCAGACATACGGTAGAGGTGTTGCTATCAAAAGCCAAAACACAAGAGTGCGATCGCGCTCAACAAACCCTGGCTAATCTAACAGAACTTTCTCTGATTCGCAGTCAAATAGTCGATATCCAACCCTTATCAAAATTAACAAATCTCAGAAAGCTCAACCTCAGTTCAAATCAAATAAAAGATGTGCAACCCTTATCGGGACTGACTAATCTGAGATTTCTCATCCTCAACTTCAATCAAATCTCAGACGTGAAACCGTTATCGGGACTGACTAATCTGACAGAACTTTTCCTCGAAGCCAATCAAATTGTAGATGTCACACCGTTAGCGGGATTAACCAATTTAACAGCATTTTCCCTAGCATCTAATCAACTTGCTGACGTGGCACTCTTGTCGAAAATGGCTAAGTTAGAGTTTCTTTATTTGGGCAACAATCAAATAAAGGATGTCAAGCCATTATCTACTTTGAGCAATTTGCTGTTACTCTTCATCGAATCCAATCAAATTGTAGATGTAAATCCTTTAGCAAAACTGACGAATTTAACAACTCTCAATCTGAGTAAAAATCAAATTCAGGATGCGACACCTTTAGCCCAATTGAGTCAACTAACAACTCTCGATCTCGGTGGAAATCCAATCCCGGAGGGGGAAGCGGATCGATTAATTCAGAAAAATAGACAGCGATTAAATCAGCAAACAAATCAGCAAACTGATGAAGCCGATCGATTGATTCAAGAAGCTAGCCAACTATTCGATCGCCAAACAGCAGCATCTTACCGGGAAGCATTGCAAAAGTTTGATGCAGCACGTTCGCTTTATCAAAGGCTGGGAAAGCGACAGGCTGAAGCTTACGCCCTGAATCAAATGGGATTAATTGCTAATAGATTGGGAGAGAGACAACAAGCCCTAGATTACTACAAACAAGCTCTTTCTTTGAATCGGATTTTAGGCGATCGCCCGAAACAAGCAATTATCCTCAACAACCTCGGTGCTGTGTACTATGCGTTGGGAGAGAAACAGCAAGCCCTAGACTACTATAACCAAGTTCTGTCAGTGATTCGAGAATTGGGCGATCGCCCGATCGAAGCTACCAACCTCAACAACCTGTTGCAAATACCCCCAAACAGTGACATATCATTGAACGATCGCTCTCTTCAAGCAATTCCCCTGAGCAACATACTGAATATATCCCCAAACACGCGCGCATCATCGGGCGATCGCACTGCCGAAGCTACCACTCTCAACAACATCGGCTTAGCCTACAATGATTTGGGAGACAAACAGAAAGCCAGAGAATATTTCAACCAAGCCCTTACCCTGTTTCGCGCTACGGGCGATCGCACTAAGGAAGCCACTGCTCTCACCAACATCGGCTTAGCCTACAACGATTCGGGAGAAAAGCAAAAAGCCCTCGATTATTATAACCAAGCACTACTTCTAAGACGGCAAGTGCGCGATCGGCGTGGAGAAGCCCTGACACTCAACAATATAGGCGTTGCCTACTCAGAATTGGGAGAAAAACAGACAGCACAAGAGTATTTCAACCAATCTCTTCCTCTGTTTCGCGCTGTGGGCGATCGGCCCGGAGAAGCTCTCACCCTCTACAATCTTGCTAATATTAAAGGTAATTTTGGCAATCTAATTGCAGCCCTCACTGACATTGAATCCTCCATCAAAATTATCGAAAACCTCCGCACCAAAATTAGCAGCGACGAACTTCGCACCTCATACTTTGCCACAGTAAATAACTATTACCAGTTCTACATTCAACTGTTAATGGAACTGCACAAAACCAATCCCAAATCTGGCTATGATACCAAAGCCTTAGAAGCCAGCGAACGTTCTCGCGCCCGCACTTTACTGGAACTTTTGCAAGAAGCAAAGGCCGATATTCGCCAAGGAGTTGCCCCAGAATTATTGCAACAAGAACGCAATTTACAACAGCAACTCGATGCCTTAGAAACACGCAACATCAACAATTTTAGCACTCGAAATCCGACTCCGGCGCAAGTAGCAGCAGTAGAAACACAGCGCCAAAACCTGCTATCTCAATATCAAGAAATTCAAGCAAAAATTCGCACCACCAGCCCCCGTTACGCCGCCCTCACCCAACCCCAACCTTTAAGCCTTTCACAGATTCAAGAACAAATCCTCGACGACAAAACAATCTTACTGCAATATAGCTTAGGAGAAAAGCATAGTTATCTCTGGGCTGTGAGTAAAACCAGCATCACCAGCTATGAATTACCTCCTCGCACGGCAATAGAAGCAGCCGCCCGCAATTTCCGTCACGCTGTGACTAATCCGCTGTACCGAGACATCCCCAATCGAGTCACCAAAGCTAGCAACGCCCTCAGTAAAATCATCTTACAACCTGTCGCAGCACAACTCGCTCAAAAACGCCTGCTGATAGTTGGTGATGGCATTTTAAATTATCTTCCCTTTGCCGCCCTCTCTCTTCCCGAAACATCCGGTGAAAATTCCCATAAGCCTTTAATTGTAGAGCATGAAATCGTGCTGCTGCCTTCAGCTTCCACCTTAGGAATATTAAGACAAAATTATCGCGATCGAGCAAACCCAACTCGGACTTTAGCAATGTTTGCCGATCCAGTTTTTAGCGCTCAAGACGAACGATTCAAAGCACCCGCTACTACTACAGATCGCGAAGCAATAGAATCAGTAAATCTCGGCTTAAGTCGCTCTAGTAGCGACAATAACCGACTGTGGAGCCGTTTAAAATTTACTCGCCAAGAAGCTCAAATAATTCAATCGTTAGTTTCAGAAAATTCTAGCACCCAATCCTTAGATTTTGCAGCCAATCGCAGCACAGCAACCAGTCCCAATCTCAGCCAATATAAAATCATTCATTTTGCCACCCACGGTTTCGCGAATAGCACTCACCCGGAATTATCAGGAATTCTCATGTCCTTAGTAGACACAAATGGCAAACCCTTAAATGGATTCCTGCGGCTTACAGATATTTTTAATCTCAAACTAGCAGCAGAATTAGTAGTTTTAAGTGCCTGTCAAACCGGATTGGGGCAGAACATTCAAGGCGAGGGAATTGTCGGATTGACGAGAGGATTTATGTATGCGGGTGCGAAGCGAGTAGTTGTGAGTTTGTGGAGTGTCGATGATGAAGGAACCTCGAAGTTAATGGCTAATTTCTATGAGGGAATGCTGAAAAAAGGCTTGACACCAGCGGCAGCTTTAAGGGCGGCACAATTAGAAATGTTGCAGCAGAAAGAGTGGCAGTCTCCCTATTATTGGGCGGCGTTTACGCTTCAGGGCGAATGGCGGTAAACAGTTGACAGTTGACAGTTGACCGCTTGAGGGTTTACAGCGGGGTTTTAAAACCCTGAATTTTGATAAAGTTGATGACAAATTAGCATCAATTTCAGGCGAATGCTTTTTGTGAATTGTTTTGTACGATCCTACTGCCATTCTATCCATTGCCTCACAATATCTTCTAGTTCCCCAGCAAACGAATCAGTTGAATAAAGAGCAAAGTTATTAATCATCTCGCTTTTTTCAGGTAGAGACTCAGCCTTAAACCGAGATTCATCTAAGTTAAAAAGCGATAATTGGCGAGACTCGTCATTTGATGTATTCTGGTTTAGGGATGTTTGCTGGCTGACAAAATCGCCCATCCGTTCGCAACCCTTAGCAAAGCGGCGCAAAGTAGTAGCGATCGCCTCCGAACTACGATCAATTCCTATCCATCTCCTGCCTAACTCCGAAGCAACACTCAAAGTTGTACCAGAACCAGCAAAGCAATCAAGAACTAAATCATTAGGATTTGATGACCCTCGAATAATTCTAGCAAGTAGATCTGGATTTTTTTCGGTTGGATAACCTGTAATCTTAATATTCTGATTGTGAGCATCGCGGAATTCAAGCCAAATATCTTGTACTGGAATTCCGCTACTACTGTCCAAATATATTTTACGACGGGGATTTCCAGTTTTCGACCAATATATTTCCCCTCTAGCATCCATTTCATCTAGTGTTTTAGGTGGAAACTGCCAATGCTTTCCCGGTGGCGGATTCATCCCTCGCCAAGACTTTCCTGTTTCGCCATTTCTCACTCCTGGCGCATGAATCGGAACCTTTTTATATTGCCGGCCAGTTTCTTTTTCAACGTATTCATATTCTTTATTGGCGCGTTTATCTGTCCATTCTTCAACTGGACGATTCCAGACATAAGTATCTGATTTACTATAAAAAAGTATAAAATCTGAAACATTTCCGTAAGTCTTTTTTGTGTAATTTTTAGGGTTACATTTTTTCCTAGTAATCCAATTTCTGAAATTGCGCCGACCAAAAACTTCATCCATAATTACCTTGATATAAAATGCCATATTTTCATCAAGGTGAACGTATATTGACCCATCTTCCGCTAATAATTCTCTAATAATTATCAACCTTTGACGAATAAATTCAATATAATTGTTACCTGCTAACAAGTCTGAATAAGCATCAGTCTGAGAACGCGATTGTAACACACTTCTAGTTGCAAAAGGCGGGTCTATATAAATTAGTCTTACTTTACCTTTTACTGAATTATCTTTAAGCAACGATGCTAATATTGGTAAATTATCACCATAGTAAAGACGGTTTTCATGTGCCATACTTTGCTGTTGATTGCTAGGCCACAGTTTTACACATTCAGCTTGATTAGTGTCTAAAACTTGACTTTCAGGCAGTTTGCCTGGATATGAAAAGCACACATCCAAACTATTGCTTAGCTGGCTTTCAATAAAATTTGATGCAGCTTGACCTTGTGATTGTTTGTTTGAAATACCAGTAGCCATTGTCACTCCTATTTTTAAGAACGCAGCCATTCCACTGTAATCCGATCTGGAACCATACGCAGTGTCAATACTATAATCTTATCTTGCCAGCTATTTTCTATGTTGGCGTAGTCATCCCACATTGAGCCGAGTAAAAGACCGGGCCCATCATTTAGAAAAATTACTTTGGTTCTTAAGTTATGATTTTGTGTATAACTTAGGATTTCATCAGCGCAGCTACGATAACCGCCTGTTCGATCGTCTTCTTGTGCACCACCTCTATCTGAATCATATCTTGCCAATCCTATTGCCAGCAAGTCATTTTCATTAATATCGTAAATCGCAAAATCAACAGGACGTTTCGGGTTGGGATAGTTGGCGAAGAGATTTCCCATCATAATATCTTTTCCTGCTCGCTCTGGCCCTTTGATTATCAAGTATGGAAAGTGTAAGCGGAATAAGGAGAAAAATATTTCAGTTAGGTCGTATCCCTTCTTTCCACGACTTTTGTATTCCCATAACAAAGCCGACATTGCCTCATCGGGAATTGGACGAGTCATATATGCAGCTTGAACTTCTTGAACTGACCTAAAACGCGCTCCGAACTGATTGGAAATTTCTGTTGCCTTTTTTTCCTTCTGAGCATTTCTACTGGGAGTTCAGGGCTAACATACTTGCGAAACACCCTAAAAAGTTGAACTCGCATCCATGTGCTGGGAACATCTGAAATCTTGATAAATAGACGCACTGATGATTCAGAAGTCCTGAGTAATTGCCCAAACATTACTAAAACTGGTTCGTAAAGTTGGCAAGCCTCCTGCAATATATCGGGATAGTATTCTCCGGCAGTCAATGTGATCCAGTTGTGTCCATCTGCTTTGTAGTCTGCAAAAGAGTTGCGTCTTCCGGTGTTCATATTACTCACTTTTCATCTCAAAATTAACTTCTTCATAAAGTTCCTCAATAAAATTTCAAATTTGATTCCCATTTCACCAAAACTTATCTAATATTACAATACGGTTTACTTAAGATGGTCATTGCGAGGAACGAAGCAATCTCCGTATCTATTTTTCATAGCGGTTTACCCCCAGGGGGATCTTAAGTAAACGGTATTGTCTAACATTATACAAAAAAAAGCGGCTCTGCTTCCGCAGAACCGCCGTCACAGAGGATGAAAAATCAAAACTTAACGGACTGCACCCTCAACAGAAGGCGACTCGATTGTCTTCATGAAGTACAGTTTCACCAACTGCCAACCGTTGGATACATACAGAGGCAATTTTTGGAACAATTGCAAAACTTTCGGAGTTTTAGACTCAACAATCGCGGTTAATTTCTGATTGTTTTTGAGGCAAACATCCAGGCGTTCGTAAAACTCGGGATTGTTTACGTCGAGCATGACGGGGAAGACGCGGCCTGCTGTTTCGTTGGTTTTTTTGATCACTTCAATGTCGTATTCGCGAGCATCGAGTCCGAGCGATCGATAAAAACCACTGCGCTGGATATCATTGAGATACATTGTCGCGAATACCGACAGCAAGAAGAAACGGCACCACAGCTTAGCGCGCCAATCATTCAACATCTGAGGCTGAGCTCTCATCACCGCATCGAAGAAATCTCCGTGGCGGTTTTCATCCTGACACCAATTTTCAAAGAATCGGAAAATTGGATAAATCTGATCTTCAGGATGGGCTTTCAAGTGCTGATAAATTGTGATGTAGCGCCAATAACCGATTTTTTCGGATAAGTATGTGGCGTAGAAAATAAACTTCGGCTTGAAGAATGTGTAACTGCGGCTCTTTGTCAAGAAACCCAAATCTAGGGACAAACCAAAGTCGGACAGCGCTTTATTCAGGAATCCGGCGTGCCGCGCTTCGTCGCGGGACATCAGCAAGAAACCTTCGGCGAGTACCGGATTTTTGTCTTTGAGTTTGCGTGCCAGTTCTTTGTATAGCAAGAATCCAGAAAACTCAGCGGTGCAAGAGCGTTCGAGGAATTCAATAAACAACTTGCGCTTTTCGCCGTCGATGTGTTCCCAAGATTGATCGAACTCGGCATCCCGCACGAAGTGAGTTTTGTTGTAGTCAACGCGGAACTCTTTGATAATTGCTTCGAGTTCGGCTTCGTTTACCGAGATGTCCATTTTGGCCATCTCGTCAAAGTCTGTTGTGTAAAATCTCGGTGTGAGAATAGTTTCTTTGGCTGGGGTTTTTGCTTCTTGCTGCTCGGCAAAAGCGGGTTTTTTGAGCGAATCTACCATATGTTTATTGGATGTTTTGCTTATAATTGCTCGCTTGTTTGATGTTTCGGGTACTGCGGGCGATCGCCCTTGTATCTCCGACCACCGCTGTCCGGCGCACTTTTGCGCTTTCTGTGACACTCAGATCAAAGCTGCTGAAATTGCCACAGCCTCCAGTTTACCAAGCTCTCGACCCTGGAAATATGTCGCTGGCGTTAAGAATTGCTACGCAAAATTACTCATCGGCTTTGACACAAAAGGCTTTCGGGAAGAAAATGCTGCTTTTTGTCAATTCATAAGATAAAGCACAAATAAATTCCGCTGTCAAGCTGTTTAACCACAAAATAGTGAAGTACAAAATATATATTGAGGGAGCGCAATAGTTAAAATAACCAGGCAGGACGGGCATCAAATGAGCAATTTAGGTGTTAGTTACCTTTTATGGGCAGCTTGTTTTTTCGGCCCATTCGGACTCCACCGCCTCTACAACGGCAAGATTGGCACGGGTTTGCTGTGGCTGTGTACCTTTGGGTTATTTGGGTTCGGGCAATTGTTTGACTTGCTGGTGTTGCCGAAGATGGTGGACGAGCACAATGCCACTCTCAGGGGCAAACTAGGGGTATCTCCCCAAGGTATACCGCTATCTTCCACCAGCGGGGCGATCGCCTCGACATACCAGAAGCAAACCCCGGAACAGTTAGGGATTAAACTCCTGAAGGCAGCTTATACAAAAAATGCAAGATTATCTGTCACTCAAGGGGTGATGGCAACCGGCGCTACTTTTGCTGAAGTGGAAGAGGCTTTCACGGCAATGCTGAAAACGGGTTATGTCAGCATCGAGAATGACCCAGTAACTGGCGTCGTGATGTACTATTTTCACGAACTTTAAGCTGGAGTGGGTGGCTCAGCCGAGGGATTTGATGTGTGGTTACAGAGGCTAATGGCTGACGCACCCTACGTACTATAAATGTAGGGTGCGTCAGTCTGGGGATTGAGCCTGTTGTTCGAGAAGCTAGTCGCTGACGCACCCTACTAATGGATATTGCTTGTTGTGGTTTGTCGAGCCAGCGAGGCAAAATCGGCTAGAATGTTTGTTTGTCTATACAACCAGAAAGTATTTAGCGTCATGGCAGTCCCTAAGAAGAAAACCTCCAAATCCAGAAAGAATATGCGTAAAGCCACATGGAAGCGCAAAGCTGTAGTGGCAGCTCAGAAAGCTTTGTCTCTCGGCAAATCTGTTCTGACTGGGCGTTCCAACAGCTTCGTGTATCCCGGCAATGAAGAAGAGGAGGAAGAATAAATAGATTAAAAATTAACAATTGGCATTTCTGATATTTTGCACCATTCTCGGTTAACAGGCTTTGCCGGCTGTTGGGCAACACATATATTTTCTTGTGGGTGGCCACTTCTGGCCGCCCTAAAGGAAACCTTGAGAATGGTGCCAGATATGAGTTAATCGTTCCTTGCCATCGGTAAAATAATCGTGGCATCGCCAAAAGAATAAAATCGGTACTGATTCTCGATCGCCTCTCGGTACAAATCCAACAGCCGAGGCCTTCCAATCATCGCGCTTACCATCATCATCAAAGTAGAGCGCGGCAAGTGAAAATTGGTAATCATCCCGTCTACAACCCGCCACTTGTAACCGGGATAAATAAACAAATTTGTCTGGCCGCAAAAAGGCTGCAACGAAAAATCTTCGCTCGCCGCCGCCGCTCCCTCTAAAGCTCGCACTGCTGTCGTACCCACGGCAAAGATCCGCCCGCCTCGGGCTTGAGTTTCCCGGATTTTCTCGACGGTGCTGGCGGGTACTTCCACCCATTCGCCGTGCATTTTGTGAGCCGTCACGTCTGTCACCTCCACCGGGCGAAACGTTCCGACTCCCACATGGAGGGTGACAAAAGTTTTTTCGATTCCCCGCTCTTCCAAGCGGCTGAACAATTCTTCGGTGAAGTGCAAGCCTGCTGTCGGAGCTGCCACCGCCCCAGGCTTTTCGGCATAAACAGTCTGGTACTGTTCCGGCGCAGCTTGGGAATTTTCGATGTACGGAGGCAGGGGTACGTGGCCGTATTCATCCAAAAACTTCGTCAGAGTCGAATCTGTGGGGATGTCAAACTCTAACAGCCGTCCTCCTGTTGGCTCGTCTCTAGCAATTACTGTAGCAGTCAATCGACGATCGACTCCCACAGCCTGGGGAAGGCAACAGCAAGGCCCTTCCGCAGAGTCATCACAGGAGGCGGGCTCAAACTCAATTTTGGCTCCCAACTTTAAGCGTTTCCCGGGTTTAACCAAAGCCAGCCAGCAGTTGTGGTGCCGTTCTTCCATCAACAATATCTCCACAGCCGGGCCGTTGGGTTTATGCCCGTAGAGCCTCGCTGGCAGAACACGGGTGTTGTTCAGTACCAGCAAGTCTCCGGGTTCGAGCAAATCCGGCAAATCGTGGAAAATCCGGTGTTGGTGGCTGCTCGGAGAATCTACCACCAACAACCGAGAACTGTCCCTCGGCACTACGGGATTTTGGGCAATGCACGAGGGCGGAAGTTCGTAATCATAAGCGTCCAAAGACCAGTCAATCTCTGTCATCGGGTGAATTCCTGTCAAAAATCTGTCAGCTCGGTAACAAATTGGGTAAAAACCCCCATCCCAAGTCGGGTGCTTTTCCCCTTGTGGTGGCGGGTATAGCCCGCGACTATAGAGGTGTAGCATCAGCTTTGCTCGAAGGATAGTTATGGAATACCTCTACTACATCGCCAATACTAGCCTCACTCTGAGAGTCGTGGATTACCTACGCACGGCTAGTCATCTTCCTTTGCAATTTATCACTGTTATTCACCAAATTGACGGCTGGGTAGTGAAGGTGAAAATGAGCCAATATTTGACTCCAGAAATGCACGGGGATTTTCGGGCTTTTATGAACGAAGTCGGGATTCCTTACGATCCTGAAATTCGCTTGCAAATGGCACTGTGGAGCTTGGAAACGGGACAGTCGCCACTGAGCGTGATGCGCCGCTACCAGGTGGCCGTGGTTTGTCACGGAAGCCCAGACCGCAAAGAAATTGAAGCGTTTCGCCAGCAGTTTGTCAAGGGTCTTGGATATTGCCCGGAAACTCTGGCCTAGACTGCGGAGCAGATCAATTGCCTGCGATCGCACAGTCCGATCGGGAGAAGGCAAGAGGGGCAGAGGAGTTAACGCTTTTTCCACGTCTGTTAAAGATGAAGAAACCAATGGGCTACTGTCAAGGCAAGTTAACAATTAAAAATTACCAAGCGGTATTACTTTTTAATTTTAGCCTGTAATTTTTAATTTGACATTTCTAATCACTAAAAGCCGATCGAATGTATTCTTGCAGGGTAAGCCGGTAGTTTCCGGCAAGGGCGGATTGAGAGTTCGCTGTCGTTGGTGGTAATATTTGCTTGGTCTTTTGCCGCGAAGGCTCGCACCTGACTAAGGCGACATCGAACCGACAAGAATTATTTGCTAAATCTGGACGAGTGCTTAAAAATATTTCGGCGGTTTGCCAAAGTTTGGCTTGTTTTGCTGCACTAACAGCCAAGATTCCGCCAGCATCCCAATTTCCACGACGGCGAGTTTTGACCTCTACAAAGGCTAATGTTGGGAATTGGCGATCGCGAATTCCTGGGTTGTTTTCGCTTGATTCATCTCTTCCGAGGGCGATGATGTCAATCTCTCCCCAGCGACAGCGGTACTGGCGGTGCAGGATTTCCCAACCTTGCTGCTGCAACCACTCGGCGACTAAGTTTTCTCCCAACGTGCCGATATCCCGAGAGTTTGCCGGTTGGGGAGAGTGGGAGGCGGCGGGAACCACCGAAGAGGAGCGCTTTCTGGTAGAATTCAATTCTGAACTGTCATTGCTGCCCATTAGCTTTAACTTATGAATTCTGGAATTCGCCAACATCGCAAAAATATTTATACTTTCTTGCTGAGTTTTGTTATTTTAGCAGTAATTGCCGTTGGGGCGATCGCCATCAATCCCGCACCTGCTTTCGCCTTGGATCGCGACAAAGAAATCCTAGTTGGTGCTGATTTTAGTGGAAAAGTTTTGACTAACGACAGTTTTAATAAAGCTAATCTTCGCAACAGCAATTTTACCAATGCAGATTTGCGTGGCGTGAGCTTGTTTGGTGCCAATATGGAAGATGCAAATTTTGAAGGCGCTAATTTAACGGGTGCGACTTTGGATTTGGCTCGCATGATGAAAGCTAATTTAACTAATGCTATCCTTGAGGGTGCTTTTGCTTACAATACCAGACTGGAAGGAGCTGTTATTGACGGTGCTGATTTTACTGAGACTCTGCTCCGAGACGATATGATCGAAAAGCTTTGTAAGGTTGCAAAAGGTACTAATCCGGTGACTGGTAGAGAGACTCGCGAAACTCTGTTTTGTGATTATTAAAAGATAAGACGGCGGTTGAAACCGCGTCTATACAAACGATGTCCGCCTCCGCGGACTGAAGGTAATTTGTAGGGTGCGGATATAGCCTTTCTCAAAAAGATGAGGTATGACTGGCATCAGTATAACCGCTTAGACGTATAGGGCTCTCTTCCCAACAACGTCCGCGAATCTTTCTGAGAACCGCTATACATCGAAAATTTCTGAATTCAATGAATAATCTCATAGCGACGCACCTGATACCATTTACAAAAAACCTGGTTAGACAAGAAAGACAAGAATTATTTTTTTCTCTACCCCGTGTGTCAGGTGCGTCGCTATCTGAATTGTCGATTTAATGCAGGGATTGAGCATGGCGACACACCCTACGAATACTACGAACCCGGAAGGACTGAAGTCCTCACTACGAACCTGGTTTGTAGTGAGGACTTTAGTCCTTCCACTCAAGCCCAAGGTAGGGAGGTTAAATCGTAAAAATTAACTTGACGCAGCCTCTCTAATTCCTCTATCCATTCTTGTTCGGCACACATTTGTTGGTAATGTTCTACAGCAGCATCGGTTTTCTGCCACATATCGATCGCAATCCGGCGACGCTTGATGCTGATGATTTGCTCGATACAGGCGATCGCCGATCGAATAACTAAAGGCGCGCGATATACATTTTTTTCCGAAAACTCGTTTAAATGAAATAAATGCGAGATTTGATTGAGTTGGGTCGGATATTCAATAAAACTATCTTGTAATTTTAATATTAACTCAGAAGGCGCTGTTTGTAAATAGATGTTGTGCAGTATTTCTGCATTCAAAATGTGGTGCCACAAAAATCTGTGATGAGACAAGCTAAACTGCACGTCTCTAGCTTCTATGGCTTCTCTGACTTCTTGACGGTATTCGGGACAGTGCAAGTAAATCTGCAATAATTGCGCTTCTGCTTCTTCTAACAGACTGCGGGCTGCTACTGAAAAGCCTGTTTTTGAACTTTTGCTGTCGCTGCTTGCACGCTGCTTTTTATATTGTTTGCTCGGCTTCAGCTTGTTTCTAATTAACAGTGGCATTGTTAATGCTTCGTCTTGATTCAGCCGCTGTCCCCAATCGCTGACTACTTGATTGAGCAAGTTTTCGGCTATCATTTTTGTGAGGCGAAAATCTCCTTTACTGAGGATTTCGGCACTTTTTTGCAGATAGTGTGATAACTGATTGTCGTCAGTAATATTAGTTAATAATTTAATGATTCTTTTGGTGATTTGCTGGGAAGTATCCGCTTGCTTCAAATCTTGATTGACGAGCATTTGTTGAATTTGCCAATCGAGCCACAATGGGGAATTGTCTAGCAATTCTCGATATTGTTCTGGGGAGTAAGTTTTGAGGTATTCGTCGGCATCTTTGCCGTCGGGAATGTTGAGTACCCGCAGTTGTACTTCTCCTTGATAGGCGAGTTGTTCTATTTCTCCGATCGCCCTTTCTGCTGCTTTGGTTCCTGCTTTGTCGGCGTCGAAGTTGAGGATAATTTGTTTAGAATCAGTGTACCGCAATAACTGCCGCACTTGGTTTAAACTCAGGGCTGTGCCGAGGGATGCTACGGCGTTGGAGATGCCGGCTGCCTGAAGTGCGATCGCGTCAAAGTAGCCCTCTACGACGATCGCGCGATCGGCTTTGCTAATAGCTATTTTGGCTGTATCTAAGCCATATAAAGTCTTGCCTTTGTCGAATAGTTCTGTTTCGGGAGAATTGAGATATTTAGGTTGTTCGTCGCCGAGAGCTCGCCCGCCGAAACCGATGACTCTGCCTTGGGTGTCGCGAATGGGAATCATGATGCGGTTGCGGAAGCGATCGTAATAGCCGCTTCCTCCTGATTTGCGCGGTACAATTAATCCGGCTTGTTCTACTAATTGCGCCGGATAGTTTTTTTGTTCTACTAAATAACTGTAAAGTGCTTCCCAACCTTGAGGTGCATAACCTAGTTGAAATTGTTGGATAGTTTCTTCGCTGAGCTTGCGTTCTGATTTGAGATATGCTAGGGGTTCTTCTCCTTGAGATTGCCGTAAAGCGTGTTCGTAAAATTTGGCGGTTAGTGCTGAGATTTCATACAGTTGTTCCCGCAAAGAAATTTGGCGCTGCAATTCTTGTCGGTGTTCTGGTTCGACTGTTTTGATGGGGACTTGGTAATTTTTTGCTAGTTCTAATACTACTTCGCTGAAGGAGCGTTTTTCTAATTCCATGAGGAATTTAAAGGCGTTTCCACCTGCACCGCAGCCGAAACAATAGTACATTTGTTTGGCTTGGTTGACGGTGAAACTGGGAGATTTTTCGTCGTGGAATGGACACAAGCCGACGAATTCTTTGCCGCGTTTTTTTAAGATGACTCTACCGGAAATAACGTCTACTATGTCGGCTCTTTGTTTTACTTCTTCGATGGTTTCTGGGTGCAGCCGGGGTACTTGCATAGGACTATGTTAGATCAGTTTAAATTATGTTTATTTTGATCGATCGCACAATTTGAGTTTTTCTGTACGTAGAAACCTGGTTTTGTACGAAAATACTTCTAGTCAGCCAGGATATGCGGTTTGAAAATCCGGTTTATTTGAGTTCGATGCGATCGCCAAGTGCTGGCAAAGCAAGATACTCGCTTTATTGTAAGATATTGAGACTAACTGTAAGGAGCACGGGCAATAATGCGAATTTTAATGATGGGCGGTACTCGGTTTATTGGGGTTTATCTTACTAAGATTTTAGCAGCACAAGGGCATGAAGTGGTGTTGTTTAACCGCGGCAACAAACCTGTGCCGGTGGCGGGCGTGAAACAGATTTTGGGCGATCGCACAAATGTTGCACAATTGCAAGAACAGTTATCGGCGGTTGAGTTTGACGCGGTTTTTGACAACAACGGTCGGGAATTGAGCGATACAAAGCCTTTAGCTGAGATATTTAAGGGGCGGGTGCAGCACTTTGTTTATATGAGTTCTGCGGGGGTTTATTTGAAATCCGACCAAATGCCTCATATCGAAGGAGACGCTACGGATCCCAAAAGCCGACATTTGGGTAAGTGCGACACGGAAAATTATTTAGCCGAGTCCGGTTTGCCTTGGACTTCGATCCGCCCGACTTACATCTACGGCCCTCAAAATTATAACGATTTGGAGGCTTGGTTTTTCGATCGCATTGCGCGCGATCGCCCGATTCCGATTCCTGGTAACGGGATGCACTTCACGCAGTTGGGGCACTGTCAGGATTTGGCGAGTGCGATGGCGGGGGTTTTGGGTAACGAAAGGGCGATCGGGCAAATTTACAACGTTTCGGGCGATCGATTTGTCACCTTTGACGGTTTAGCCCGCGCCTGCGTTCAAGCCGCAGGCAAATCACCCGATGCTATTAAGATTGTACACTACGATCCGAAACAATTTGACTTCGGCAAAAAGAAAGCTTTCCCCATGAGATTGCAGCACTTTTTCGCCTCGGTTAACAAAGCTGTCACCGAACTTAACTGGAAACCGGAGTTTGACTTAGTTTCGGGATTGAAAGATTCGTTTCAGAATGATTATGTAGTTTCCGGGCGAGACAAAGCTGAGATAGATTTTTCCGTTGACGATGAGATTTTGAAATCCGTTTAAACTAAAATAGGACTGACTCGCGATCGCATCAGAAACCCGGTTTCTTGGTAGATTTATCGTTATTGTTGCCAAAAATCATAGAAACCGGGTTTCTCGCCCATGCGTCTCAACCATGTTAAATCAAAGTAAAGCGTACAGCCTGCACTCTAAATATCTGAGGTGAAAAAAATAATATGAGATTCATCAATCCCAAAATAGACTTTGCCTTCAAGAAAATATTTGGCTCGAATCAAAACACAGATATTCTGATTAGTTTTTTGAATGCCCTGCTCAATGATGGGGAAGCAATTATTGAAAGCTTAGAAATTATCGATCCTTCTCTACTCCCCCCGATAGTCGAACTTAAAAATAGCTATTTAGATGTCAAAGCCAGACTAAACGACGGCACATTCGTAATTATCGAAATGCAAGTTTTGAACGTGCAGGCATTTAGCAAGCGGGTTTTGTACAATGCTGCCAAAACTTATGCACTGCAACTAACAATGGGAGAATTTTATCGGCAATTGCGGCCTGTGATTGCTTTGACTATCACAGATTTTGAAATGTTTAACGATTCTCAAGACGTGATTTCGCGTTTTGTTTTCAAAGAAAAAATACGCCTGTCTGATTATCCCCAAAATCAGATGGAGTTAGTTTTTGTAGAGTTGCCCAAATTCCAGAAAGGATTAGAGGAATTAGAAACAATCGCGGATAAGTGGGTTTACTTTATTAAAACCACTAGCACCTTGAATGAAGTACCTCAAATAATGGCTACAGTCCCCGAAATTCAAAAAGCTTTTGAAATTGCCAATCAAGTTGGTTTAACACTAGAGGAATTTAACACCTTGCAGAGTCAAGAGTTTTTGATTCAAGATCAGCAGGGTTCTGTGGCTTTAGGCAGGGAAGAAGGCAGGGAAGAAGGCAGGGAAGAAGGCAAGAAACAAGGACAAATAGAGTTCACTATGCGTTTGCTGAATCGCCGTTTAGGTCAACTAAACCCGGATACTCAAACCCGAATCGGGGAATTGTCGATCGACAAATTAGAGAATTTAGCTGAAGCCCTGTTAGATTTCTCAAGCGCGGAAGATTTAACAGCTTGGTTGCAGGCTAATTCTCAATAAACTGACTGCTAAGTTGTTGTGTAAATAAACATTGCCTATTAGGGGCGGGCTAGAAGCCCACCCCACAAGAGTTGGATTGTTTTTTGAGATACAATTCAAATGGTGAACAGATGATTTTTTAAACTGCAACTGTCACTACCAACATGATGCACTGACGATTTTACCACTTGTCGGCAGAATCTACTGGTATTTTGATAGACTTTCTGCTGTAAAGCCGATCGCAAATTAGTTAAACTGAATCAGATACAAAACCTCTCCCCAAACCCATGTTTTACTCCGAAAGGGGAGAAAAACTAGGAAATATCAGTTTAACAGTTGACAGTTGACAGTTGACAGTTGACAGTTAGCCGAAGCAGAGCGACCTCTACATAGAAGTCGGAGGATTGGAGTAATGAATAGTCTGATTTTAATTTTTCCCTCAAAGGGAGAGGCTTTTAACTAATTCTTTCTGGTAAACTTCATGCTTGGAATCACACTCGGCACTCGTTACAGCATCATCCGTCACTTGGGAGGCGGCGGATTTGCTCAAACTTATTTAGCTGAAGATAAGCAGCTACCAGGTAATCACCTGTGCGTCGTCAAGCAGCTTAAACCTCAAGCAACAGATCCCGAAACTTTACAGATAGCAAGACGTTTGTTTGATACGGAAGCACAAGTATTATATAAGTTGGGAAATCACGATCGCATTCCGCAACTTTTTGCTTACTTTGAAGAAAATCAAGAGTTTTATCTAGTTCAAGAATTTATCGAAGGCCACGATTTAAGTCAAGAAATTATACCCCCCCAAACCCCCCCTTACCAAGGGGGGGCTGGAGTTGGTTCCCCCCCTCACCAAGGGGTGGCTGGAGTTGGCTCCCCCCCTCACCAAGGGGGGGCTGGGGGGGGTTCTTCTAGAAATGCTGGAGGTATGAAAGAAGATGAAGTGATTGGAATTTTGCAGGAACTTTTGGAAATTTTAGATTTCGTACACCAGCAAAATGTGATTCACCGCGATGTCAATCCGCGCAATATCCTGCGCCGAGATCGAGATGGTAAGTTAGTGTTAATTGACTTCGGCGCAGTTAAAGAAATTACTACTCAAATCACCAATCCTCAGCCCAAGAATAGCTTAAGTGTGAGCATCGGTACTCCCGGTTATATGCCCAGCGAACAATCTCACGGCAATCCGAAACTCAGCAGCGATATTTATGCAGCAGGTGCGATCGCAATTCAGTTTCTCACGGGCATCAATCCCCACCAAATGCCGAAAAATCCCGATACAGAGGAAATTATTTGGCACGACAAAGCATCGGTGAGTCCTGAATTTGCCAAGATTTTAGATCGGATGGTAAAGTACGATTTTCGGCAGCGGTATTCGAGCGCCGGTGAAACACTGGAAGCTATTAAAGAGTTGCAAAATTCTTTCAGCGGTACTGTTCCAATATTACCTCCGGTTGTTGCTGCAAAAAAGCTGCCTAAACCGCAGCAAAAACTATATTTTAAAATTGGCGCGATCGCCAGTTTTATTGGTATCACTATTATAGCATCAATTTATGGTGTCAATACTTTTAATTCGGCAAATGCAACTGACTTGCACAATCGAGGGATTACTCTTTACAATTTAAGCCGATTTGAAGAAGCTCTCGCAGCTTACGAGCGAGCCATAACTCTCCGCCCGGATTATGCGGAAGTTTGGCAGGAAAAAGCTAAAACTTTATATGAGTTGAAAAAATACAAGGAATCACAGTCAGCCTACGATAAAGCAATAGAATTAAAGCCGGAATATTTAGAAGCTTGGACGGGACGCGGTTATGCTTTGGATAAGTTGCAGCAGTCCAAGGAGGCGATCGCATCTTTTGACAATGCTTTGAAAATCCAGCCGGATTATCCCGCAGCCTGGGAAGGTAGAGGCGATGCTTTATTAGACTCGCAGCGGTACGAAGAGGCGATCGCATCCTACGAAAAAGCCGTACATTTTCAGCCAAATTTGTACCGTGCGTGGTACAATCGGGGACAAGCTCACCAAAATTTGAAACAGTACGATCGCGCTGTAGAATCCTATCAAAAAGCAGTTGAAATTAAATTCGACAATTCAGACGCTTGGTACAATTTAGGCAATGTTTTCTTAGAATTGAACAAAAACCAAGAAGCTTTTGAATCTTACGAAAAAGCCGTGCGGTTTCAGCCTAATTTTTATCAAGCTTGGTACAGTAAAGGCATCGCTTTGCTGAAAATGCGCCGCCATGAAGAAGCAGTAGAAGCTTACGAAAAAGCTGTTAAATTAAAACCGGATTATCATCAAGCCTGGTATAATTTAGGTTGGTCTTACCACGAGTTACGCAAGTACGAATCAGCTATTGAGTGTTACAGCAAAGCCTTGGATTTAAATCCAAAAGAATCTCAAGGCTGGTACAATAGAGGTAATGCTCAGTACAATTTGAAGCGGTACGAAGATGCGATCGCCTCTTACAACGAAGCTGTCTATGTCAAGCCGGAATATTCGGAAGCCTGGTACAGCCGCGGTAACGCCCTTGTAGCGGTGAAAAGATTCGGAGATGCGATCGCCTCCTATGACAAAGCAATCCGCTACAAGCCGGATTATGGAGCCGCAATGGAAGCAAAAAAGCGAGCCGAAAGTCAGCCCGGAATCAGCCCACAGCCGCCCCAAAAACCATAAATTGTTAATTAGCAAAACCGGGCGAAGGTCATTCGCGTCTATACAAACAAAACCCGCCTGCGCGGGTTGAAGAAACTGGGCGAATATAATTCGCGTCTACACAAACAAAACCCGCCTGCGCGGGTTGAAGAAACTGGGCGAAGGTCATTCGCGTCTATACAAACAAAACCCGCCTGCGCGGGTTGAATAAACCGGGCGAATAGAATTACGTTACCGGGCGAAGGTCATTCGCGTCTATACAAACAAAACCCGCCGACGCGGGTTGAAGAAACCGGGCGAAGGTCATTCGCGTCTATACAAACAAAACCCGCCTGCGCGGGTTGAAGAAACCGGGCGAGTAGAATTACGTTATTTTCTTTAATCAGCAGAGGCGGACATCGTTTGTATAGGCGCGAATTCTATTCGCCGTCTTATCTACAAACATAGTTTTACCTAACAGCAGGACTAATTACCGTAACACGGCGGCTGTCTACCAACATCGGCCAAAAACCGCGATCGCTCAATGCTTTTACCGCCGCAGTAGCAGCGTTTTGATCCGTTGTATAAGCAACGAATAAAAAGGGACGTTGGCCGTAGGAAGCTAAGCCTACTTGGGTACCCAATGCTTGCTTGACTTGGCCGGCTAATTCCGGTTGATTGAAGTAATCTACTAACACGGCATAACCGGGGCCGAGGGCTTGGGGATTGAACCCACTATTCCCAGTCTGGGGATTGGCGATTGGTTCTGAACCTGTTGCTGGCTGGGGGTTGTAGACTGGCAGGTTTTGGGGAAGTGCTGCTGCGGGCGATCGAACTACGTAAGCTTGCAATCCGACAACATCTTTGATGTATTTAACCCAATCGATCGCAATTTGCGAGTTACGAAACCCACCAACCCGCGTCACAGTATCGTTAATGTACCGACAAACTGTATTGTCATTATTTCCGGGAAAAGAGCGTTTTGCTTTTTCTTGCTGTTCCGGTGTTCGGGTAACAATCAACAGTAGATATTCGTCGGACTTCGGTGGTTCGCAGCTTGACTGAGCTTTAGCAGAACTCGCTAAAATTGTCAATGTCAAAATTGCGATCGAAGTAGCAGAAAATAGGGGAACAGACACAATAAAATTGTACAATTTTCCCCTAAATTTTCCTAACTCCGCTGTGGATTTTTTTGGTTGTTTATTCATGCTGTCTGTAGGGATGCGAGGGCATCGGGAATAGTTGCTGACGGTGCTTGAAATTCACCAGTCAGGACATATTCTAATCGCAGTTTCAACCAGGTAATGAACACTGGATCTGTGGAAACAATAGCTGCTGCTGGTTGAGGGCATTTCGCTTTAACTTCTGCCATTGCCGGTGCTTCCTGGAAAGCGGGTTGTTTGACCAACCAGAAGTCTATTTGTTTTTCTTGTTCGTGGTAGTTGCGAGTTCTTTCTTTAAACACTTCATCAAGGGCTTCTTCTTCTAGCAAAAAGCGTTGGCTGGCTAAAACGTAGTAGTAGGTTTGCATTTTTGTCGGTTGTTAAGGGTTGGTAGTTGGCGGTGAATGTCGCCTGTATCTGTGAGTTTTGTCGATTAAGGGTGAATTTGCCGAGTTGTGGCAGTTCGAGAACCTTAGACTATTGTGCCGTTTACTTTACCTTATTTGTTGTCATTTTGGGTAGGTGCAGCGCCAGTTATGTCTGAAAAATGATTGGTTTGAGGGAAGTTGGGGGAGTTGGAGATTATTTTTCTGGGGGTTGATTTTTGTGGAAAATTTAGGTGACAATAGTAAATTAGATATAGTTGCACGTTAAAGAATTACAAATTATTAAGGCAATCTTGGGCTGTCATACCGGATGAGGAGTGGTTTGCATATGGACAGTATTGCGATCGGTATTGCTTGGTGTGTCGCTTGGGGCGATCGGCGATCGCGCTACGGAGATTCGTTCCGTAAAGGGCGATCGCCCCTTGCGATCAACTTGTGCTATTTTATTATTTATACAAATTCCAAGTATTTTGACTTTCTCTAACCATTTCTTGCCGCAAATCCCAAGGTAGTAAAACTTCAACTTGTGAACCCAAGGCTCGCAACCATCTGACGACATAGTAGTCTGTAAGTCGGTACTTAACTTGGTAGTAAATATCGGTACTAGGACGAGACTGAAGTATATCTAAAAGAATCTGTCGATTGTCTGGGTTGGGAGTATATTGTTTGATTAATGTGGCGGCGCGATCGCAGTCTATGGCGGTAAAAGTATTGTGGATGGCGATTCCTTGCAGGTAGGATTGAGCAAAAGTGCGATCGAACCGCAATACCATCAGCGCTGTTTCTTTATAAAAATCGCAGCCCCAAGCTTCTTTTAACAAATCATTAACTGTTTTGGGAGTTGGCAGGTTATTTTCCCGATATTTTTCCCTTAACAATTGCGGTACGCGGGTATCTTGCCAATCTAGCCGTTCTATGCGTTTACAAATAATGCGATCGAGCCGATATTTGTACCAATTGATATCACCTTTCGGAGTGCTACCATAGCCGCACAAATATTTAGCTCGTTCCATAAAGTAAATGCAAACTGGATAGACGACACATTCTTTAATCAGATTTTGATGAGCGCTGCGATAGGTAAGCAGCAAAGGAGTAATGTTTCCCGAATCCCAAATTTCCTGCAATTCACTTTGAAATTGCTCGACAGCATCTTCGAGGGGACTGGATTCTGGTACTAAATAATCAACATATAAAAATACGCGATGATTATCTTCATCTCCTGCTGCTACAACTTGTTCAGCTAACAAAGGTAAACTAGGATCGAGAAAACTAAACATATCCAAATAAATCTGTGCTTTAGAATTCAAATCGCTCTCAAAATTGGAGCTTTCCGATCGATTAAAGATTGACGGGATTGTTTCTATTCGGCGATAATTCTTACTTCTGCCAGGAGCATCAGCGATTAGTTGCAGCCAATTCCGACTCACTAACAAATCGAAATCATTTTGCAGAGATTTGCGGACTTGAGCGAATAACTTTTCTGCCAAGAGTTCGTCTAAATCGCGATCGGAAATTGCGATCTGTTTTTGTAAAGATTGCCGCCACTCCTTTACAGACACATCCCATTTTATTAACCACTGTTGCGTTGTTTTGTTGGAAGCACAATTTTGGTCTGGATAGTTGGCAATATCTTCTTGCTTTTCATCTTTGTAATTCTCGCCAAAGAAAGCGGCGCGCCAATCAGCATAGGTAAAGGAATTTGCAAGGGCATTATATCCTTCGTCGCTGTAAAGCCAATTTAACAAAACCCATAACCGGATGGCGCGGGTGAGATTTTGCATTTGGTCGATCGAGCCGTTGGCTAACTGTTGTAAAATTTGGGGGTTGGGGGGATTGGGAAAGGTTGGGTGCACGGTGGTTTGAGGAATTGGTGTTGTGTTTTTATAGCCTAAGGGCGATCGGAAGCACCCCCTTCCGATAGAATGCCATAATCGGCGTGAAAGTTGAGCAAGACGGAGAGACAGGCTTTATGAGTACATCTGAGTTCGACAAGTACAAAGTTGACCACCTGTTTTTGCTGATTGGCGAGAACCCTTTGCCAAATTATGTGGCGGCGAGACTTTTGTTAAATCCAGGAGGTACACCCTACCTTGTGTATACGACTGCTACAGATAAGCCAGCCAAGCGTCTGCAAACAATATTGAGTAGCGAACCAATTGGTTTAAAGACAGCTCAACTTGTGCCGCTCAACGATGGCGAAGCCGATGCCTATCAGATTCAAAAGGCAATTCGCTCTAAGTTAGAAACTATCAAGGATGGAAAAATTGGATTGAATTATACGGGCGGTACGAAGGCGATGGCTGTACACGCTTACAGAGCAGTTTTGAGCAAAGAGCTTCCCCAGACTGTGTTTAGCTATCTTGACCCCCGTAGATTGGAGATGTGTATCGATCGAGAAAATGGCGCTCGCATTACTCTTAAAGTTAAACCAGAATTGCTGCAAGTCAAACTTGCAGAACTTTTTCAAATTCACGGTTTAGAGTTGAAAGCAGATCCTACACAAGAAGCCCATTTACCAGATTTAGCCGCAGCACTCGCCGAAGTCTTTAAGGATGAACATAAAGCAAAGCAATGGTTTGATTGGTACTATGGCATCTTCCGTGAAGAGGCACGTAAGAAGAAAAAAAATGGTGATTGCGGTGATTGGAAGAGCCAAACAGCTTTGCTAGAGTTAGCAATACCTCTGGAAAAATTACCTCAAGAAATATTGACAGCATTTCGTTCAAAAAATATTATATCTGATAATAAGCTGTCGTTAAAAGAAGTGCAAAATAAAAATATGTTCAGTAAATTAGAGCATTTTTGTGATTGGCTCGATGGTTTCTGGCTAGAGCATCATGTTTTGCAACAAGTCAAAAATATTGCCGATCGACATTCCATCAAGGACTATGGAGTTAATTTTAAAGTTCCTCTTACTGGAACTAGAGACGGATTTGAATTCGATGTGGCGTTTACACGAGGTTATCAGCTTTTCGCAATTTCTGTTTCAACAACTAGCAAAAGAGACTTATGTAAAGTAAAGCTGTTTGAAGCCTACTTACGGGCGCGGCAAATGGGTGGAGATGAGGCAAGAGTAGCTTTAATTTGCTGTACTAACGAACCTGATGGACTCAAAGCTGAACTAGCGGTACTAGATGACAAAAAGATAGCTGTATTTGGGCGGGACTATTTAATGGATTTATCGAGCAAAATTGAAGCATGGATTCAGCAAAACGATAAGGATGCAAGTGCAAAATGAGAAAATTTACTGTCACTGTACTAGACACCACTGGAATTCAACCGTACATTTTTGGGAGTAACCGCTTGCGCGAAAATATCGGTGCATCCTACCTAGTCTCTCAAGCAACGGACAACTGGGGGAGAAATGCTTTAGATACATTGAAAGAAAAAATAAAGCAAAAAATTTACGCTTTCGATCCTGAGAAACATCAACCAGAGGCAAAACCTTACATTGAAGATGATGAATTAGCTGCTGAATTAGTTTATGCAGGTGGTGGCAATACAGTATTGTTGTTTTCAGACAAGGAATATGCCGTGCAATTTACTCAAATTTTGAGCAAGCGAATCTTAGAAGAAGCACCAGGAATTAATCTTGTAGCTGTTCATCAAGAATTTGATTGGGATAGTCAATCTCTATATGATATCGTTCAGAATTTGATGAAAAATGACTTGGATTCCAAAAAGCGCAGCCGGATACCCTCTGCACCATTGCTGGGTTTGGGCGTGACTGCAACTTGTCGATCGACTCAGTTAGTTGCTGTAGGTGAAAGTGCAAAATTTGAAGATGATGAACCCTATCTTATTTCTAGAGAAATCCAGAAAAAACTGGACGCTGTTCCTTTAGCAAACCGTCAACTTCGAGAAAAATTACTCAACACTACTTCAGGAATTTACGAATTTCCCTTTAAAACTGACTACATGGGTCGTTCGGAAGGGGATTCCAGCTATGTTGCTGTGATTCATGCTGATGGCAATAGCATGGGAAAACGCTTTCAAAAATTTGGCGAAAAGCTGTCTAATCGCAACTACATCATCGCCATGCGTAAACTTTCCTACAGTGTTAATCAGGCTGGCATCAATGCACTCAAAAAAGTGGTAGAGGTACTGGTTAATTCCATTGATGTAGATACAGATGGGAAGAGAAAGGTAAAGGGACAGTTTGAAATAAGAGATAATTACTTACCATTTCGTCCTCTAGTTTATGGTGGTGATGATGTCACATTTGTTTGTGATGGACGCTTAGGGCTAGAATTGGCTGCAATTTATCTTGAAGCACTTGAAAACCAGCCCATTGCCGATGGTCTGCCTATCAAGGCTTGTGCTGGAATTTGTGTTGTTAAAACTCACTATCCCTTTGCACGAGCTTATCAACTAAGCGAAGATTTGTGCCGAAAAGCTAAAAGCTTTGTTAAAGATGAAAGGAAAGACTATGGTAAAGAAGATTTCTCAGCTTTGGATTGGCATTTGGCAGCCAGTGGCTTAATTGGGTCAATTTCTGAGATTCGCGATCGCGAATTTCAAGTACCAGCAGGTAGTTTGTCAATGCGACCTATTAGTTTGAAAAAAGAAATCGATAGCGATTGGCGTACTTGGCAAGGTTTCAGCAAAGTAGTCAAACACTTAAATGAAGATGAAGATTGGAAAAATCGTCGAAATAAGGTGATTGCCTTAAGAGATGTACTGCGTCAAGGAATTGAAGGAACGCAGAAGTTTCTCAAAAACTACAGAATCAAGGATGAGCAACTACCTCTTTTTCCAGAATTTGGCGGTCAAAATAAAAGTTTAGCTGAGAAAGGTTGGCTGAATGGAGTTTGTGGTTATTTTGATGCCATTGAAGCCATGGATTTTTATATCTCATTGAGGGAAGAATCAAATGCCGATTTACCGACTGAAAATAAAACTGCTGAGTGATACAACTTTTGGACGGGGAGATGGAGTCGCAGGTTTAATTGACCAAGAAGTGGAACACGATCCTTTTGGTTTTCCGTACTTGCGGGGACGTACTCTCAAGGGATTGCTGAGTGAAGAAGGCGATAACTTAATTGCAATGTTGACTAATCATCGCCCATCTTGGGAAAGAGTTGCTTGCGATTTGTTCGGTACATTGGGCAGTACCATAGGGACAACGGGCGCAGTTCATGTAGGTGATGCTTGTTTGCCAGAGGATTTACGTCAAGCAGTTGCTTTCCAGATTAAGGATGAAACTTTAACAAAAACAGAGGTACTTGATTCCCTAACAACTATCCGTCGTCAAACTTCTATAGACCCACATTCCGGTACACCCGATGAAGGTAGTTTGCGTTCATTTCGTGTAGTTTTGCGCGACCTTTGTTTCACTTCTGACTTGATTTTTGAGAAGATGCCAAGTGATGAGATGTTGTCACTTATAGCCGTAGGTTCCCTAGCACTTCGGCGCTTGGGTAGCGGACGCAATCGAGGTCGCGGTCATGTGCAATGTACGTTGCATGATGTAAACGGTGATGACATTACGCATCGCTACGCCAACTATTTTGGACAAGAAATTAAGGAGAAAGTTGCATGAAAGCAATTACTTTAACATTACATACTCAGCAACCAATCCTCGCTACTTCATTTCAAGGCGATCCCAACAGCGATGTATCATACTCTTACATTCCGGGTAGCATGATTCGCGGTGCAATTATTGGGCGTTACATGAGGCAGCATCACTTGTCAGAACTCGATCTAACCAATGAAGAAGTGAAGCGATTGTTCTTCGATGCCAACAGTACGCGCTACTTAAATGCTTATCTTTTGAGTCAGGAAAAGCAACGCACTCTTCCTTTGCCTTTATCTTGGTTCAAGGATAAGGATGCAGAACTTAAGGATAATTCGCCTATTACTGTCTATGATTTCAGTATTGAGAGAGGAGACAATCCAGAAACTCCAAAATCTGTTGGTGAATACTTCTGGAGAAAGGAACGGGGAGCGGTAAAATTATACAAAGACAAGCGACGGATTAATATTCATAATTTTCGCGATCGCCAAAAAGGACGTTCTACAGACAATCAAGGTGAACTCTTCCGCTACGACGCCCTAGATGCGGGACAAAAGTTTCAATCAGTAATCCTCTGCGAAGATAGAGACGCAATCACACTTCAGATGTTATTAGTCACCGAACCAAACATCTGGTTAGGAGGTTCCCAAAGTGCCGGATACGGACATACCAAGATTATCGACTTAAAAATTATTAATCATTGGGATGAAATTGGAATTCCAGCAGAAGAGCGTGAAAATGATGAAAATTTAAGCATTACACTTTTGAGCGATACACTTTTAAGGAATGAATGCGGTCAGCCTGTAGCCGATCCAATGTTAATTAAACAAGCTGTCGAGGAAGTGTTAAAAATCTCATTACCTGAAACTAGCAATATTTTTGCTGGTAGCACTTTAATTGGTGGATTTAACCGTAAATGGGGATTGCCTTTACCTCAAGTGCCAGCATTAGCAGCAGGAACTGCGATCGTTTTTGAAGGTATTGAGATTAATGAATCACAAATTAAACAACTTGAAGCTTATGGAATTGGAGAGAGAAGAGAAGATGGTTTTGGTCGAATTGCTATAAATGGGCTGAAAAAAGAACATTTTTTAGCTATTTTCCCAAGTTCATCTAATACATCTAGTTTGCCACCTTTGAAAGATGAAGTATCCCGCCTTTTAGCTGAACAGATGGCACAAAGATTGTTGGAGCAAAAACTAGAACAGGAACTTCAGAAACAAGTTGGATATTTAAGTTTGCAAGATGGTATTAGCAATAGTCAACTTTCTCGACTTCAGTCTGTCGCACAACAGGCACTTCCAACAGGTGACTGCAACTTGCTTTTATCTCTTCTAAATAACTTGCCATCTAATGCTCGCAATCAATTCGATCGCACAAAAATCGGCAATAAATCATTCAGACAACAACTAGACGAGTGGTTAGCTAATCCGGGAGATTGGATTAATGGAATCGAAGTAAAAATTGCTGATGTAGATCGAAGGTTTGATGACGATCGCGCTAGACAAGATAAGCTAGCCCAAAAGTATACGCTGCGGCTGATTATGGCGGTAGCGAAGAAGGCAACTAAGGAGAAAAAATAATGAATCAAGAACGCCTAAACCGCAATCAGCATCCGATCGCCAAACGCATCATTGTACGCGGCATCTTAATTTTAGATACGCCGACTTGCTTGGGAAGCGGTGATGCAGATAGTCCCACGGATTTAGCATTGTTACGAGATAGTGTTAGTGACTGTGCCCTTTTAACTGGTGCATCGATTACAGGTGCTTTGCGTAACTACTTGCGCGAGTGCGAACACGGGTATGGTGCAGGCGAACAAAATTGCGATCGGGCTACTACCCTATTCGGTGGAACTCGTCGCGATCCTGACGGCGAAAAAAGTCCATTAATTATCAATGATGCTATTAGCAGCAAGATTCCTGTTATAGAATTAAGAGATGGTGTGGCAATTGAATCGATAACAGGTACTGCAAAGAAAGGTCAAAAATACGATTTAGAACTGTTAGCAGCAGGAACCGAATTTCAGCTAGGCTTTGAGTTGTCGATAGAAAAAAATCTCAGTCAAAGTCAACAGCAAGCATTAATTAACTTGTTGGCATTAGTTTTACGAGGTTTAGAGCATGGCGACATCAGTATTGGTATGAAAAAGCGGCGCGGTTTTGGTAGCTGTCATGTCAAAAACTGGCAGGTTTGGAACTTTCACCTCGAAAATCCTGATGAGCGAATGGCATGGTTAAAGTTTGAACATTGGCATAGAGGTTTATTACCCGATCGCGAAACTTATTCATCAATTGCTACTGCTCTGGGAGTATCATTAGAGAATGAGAAGGATCAGCGCGATCGCTTCCTCATCCACGCCACATTCAACTTAGTAGGTTCACTCCTCATCCGTTCCGGTCAAGATTCGACAGGACGCGCACCCGATGTCGTACACTTGAAATCTCATCGACCTAACGAATCCGAGTCACAATCAATATTATCCGGTACAAGTTTAGCAGGAGTATTGCGTCACAGAGCAGAGCGTATTGTCAAAACATTTGGTAGTTGTTCGCCAATTGTCGATAAGTTATTTGGTTTTGTGGCTGGCAAGCAATCTCAAGCTAGTCGTTTGGTAGTTCACGAGAAAGTTATTAAAGATACAACCGACTTAGTACAAAATAGGATTGCTATCGACCGTTTTACAGGTGGTGCTTATCACGGCGCATTATTTGACGAACAACCTATATTTGGTGGTGATGAAACTCGTGTTTGTATCGAGCTAGAGTTACGGAATCCAAAGGATTATGAAATTGGATTGCTGTTACTCTTGCTGAAAGATTTGTGGACAAGCGATTTACCTGTTGGAGGTGAAAGCAGTATTGGGAGAGGACGTTTAAAAGGAATCAAGGCAGACTTAATACATCATCATCCACAAAATCCACAACAATGGGAAATTTCTGAGGAAAATGGAAACTTGCACGTTACCAATAAAGCTGACAAAGGGGGTTCGGGAGAATCAGTTAGAGAGACGCTACAAGGATTTGTCGAAGAATTGTTGGTACATTTAGGGAAGGAGGTAGAGGTATGAAGGATGCGATGGATTGTTCATCTCAAACTAAAGAATTCGTTAATGACGATGAGTTATGCAGTTGGCTAGAGGAGCAAGCGAAGTCTTATCAACTACCTTATTTGTTAGGTCATGCTGATGATGGGGTAATTTGGGGTCGTTTTGATGAGTTAAATAATTGGAAACTCACCACTGCTGAAAAGATATTTCACAAACCTAATTTTCATGTTTGCTTTCCCAAGCTACGGTTATTGACATTGCAACAATGTCGTGTATTTGGTGAAAATGGTGAAGTCTTCCTTTGGCAGAGTGGAGTGAAGTGGAAATGGCGTTTGATTGGTAAGTCAGAAGAGGATAAAATCACAGAAAGCCAAATTCTTTATGGAACGCAGGGAAAAGAGAGAGAAGGCTTTACCTTACTTTCTGATGGTTCTCAGGGACTCAGACACGCCGTACCATTAACAGGTATTACTTTTGATAAAGAAGGAAAAAAACGTCCAGTTCGTCTTCTAGTACATCACTACATTACTTGTGATGATACAGGTATAGCTCGGATATATCTCAGCCGTCTTGTTGATTTAAAAACTCAGAAAAACTAGAAATATTGAGGATTTACTATGGCTCCTAAACATTTGAGACAAATACCAGAAAATCGCCAGGCGATCGCCCCTTACAATTTTGTCGAACTACCCGATCGAGTGGTAGAAGTGACTGAAGATTATCTGCCCAAAAGCAACTGCTACGATCCAAAGCGTCACACTGGAAAAATTGACTGTACTTTAACTACTTCATCACCTCTATACATTCGCTGCGGATTAACGACAGAAGAATTTAAAGATGGCAAAGAAGCTAAAGACTTGCCAGACTTTTTCTACACCAATCCAACTGCTGAAACTCAACAGCCTGTCATTCCTGGTAGTAGCTTGCGCGGAATGCTACGAACGCTTGTTGAAATTATTAGTTTTAGCAAGATAGAGCGAGTATCGGATCGGCAACATTTTTTCTTTCGGGCCGTTGCTACTACTGAAAATGATGATTCTTTAGCTCAAGCATACAAGAAATATATAAATCCTCAAAAGGTCAAGGCTGGTTATCTAAAAAAAGAAGGCGATCGCTGGTTTGTTTGTCCAGCAAAATCTCTCAAAGGCGTTACATTTGCTTGGGTTAAAGAGGAAGATTTGTCAACTGTTGATTTTCCTAAATTAATCAAAATGGATGAGCCGGGATATTTACCTCAGCACATCCCCGTTAGCTTTAAGAATATCAATAAAAACAAGAATAACCGTTATTTCGCAGAGGATGTTAGCCCGCCTAATACTCATCCAATGAATAACGGGATGTTAGTCAGCAGCGGTAATATGAAACAAAGTGATGACTCTTCTAAGAAAACCACCCGCCGCAATCATTGTATAGTATTTCAGCAGAGTCCAAGTCCAAATAGATTAGAAATTGACCCTATTGCTGTTGAGCATTACTGCGATGCACTTACTGACTTTCAAAAGTCGAATCCCTTTGATAGTAATTTAGGAGTTTTACAAGATAGTTTGCCCATCTTTTACTGTCAGCCACAACCAAATGAAAAGGTTATAACTTTATTTGGTCACAGTCCTAATTTTCGCATTCCATATTCTCATCAAGGTGATGGAAAAGCTGCTTCAGCAGTTGATTTTATTCCTTATGGTTTAGGTAAGTCTGATAAAATAGACTTGGCTGATGCTATTTTTGGCTTTATCAAAGATAAGCAACTAGGAGAAGAACAAGCCCAAGCCCGTTCTGGGAGAGTATTTATCAGTGATGCAATTTGTAAACAAACTACCCGTGACGATATATGGTTAACTGACAACACAATCACACCTAAGATTCTTGCCAGTCCTAAACCAACTACTTTTCAACACTACTTAGTTCAAACCAGTCATGCTAAAAACGATTTGAAACACTATGCTAGTAAGCCAGATGAAGACACTATTATCAGGGGACACAAGCTCTACTGGCATAAAGGCTCATCTCCGACAATTAAACATGAAAATCCAGATGATGTTTCGGATACGCAAAAAACAGAAATTAAGCCAATCAAGCCTGGAGTTGATTTTCACTTCACTATTTACTTTGACAATTTGACTCATGTAGAACTTGGGGCGTTATTATGGGTGCTCGATCTTGCTAAAAATGAAAAATATCGCCTGTCATTAGGGATGGGAAAACCTTTGGGAATGGGAGCAGTCAAGATTGAGTCAAAATTGTATCTCAGCAAGCGCAACCGACGCTACAGTAGCTTATTCGACGGTCTTAATTGGGCAAGTGGCGAAGAGTTTGAAGACAACCTAGATTATCCAATACTTTTTGAAAATTATGTGCTAGAAAAGATTCGGCAGACTGGAAAGTTCAGAGATATTGAGCGTATTCAAATGCTTTTAGCAATGCTGAGTTGGCAAGATAGCCCTTCAGCAGATAAAACACGTTACATGGAAATTGAACGGCAACAACAACCATTAGACGGCGATCCGAATGAGTATAAAACTCGGCGCGTACTACCTACACCATTGCAGGTAATAGAGAAGCCCGGAGGCTCGCGCCCTGTTCGACGATCTCCCATAACTCCCCAAAACCAGGAATCACCCGGCATCGCTAATTCACCACCTGTCAACCTTCCTCAATCTGACCAAGTAAATACATTCTGTGATGGTCAAATTGTAGAAGCTATAGTTTTAGACATTGTGACCAAAGTTATAGACGGCAAAAAAAACAAAACTACGATTACCTATGAGGTCAACGGCTCAAAGCTTGGGAAGACAGAAGAACTTTATAAAAAGTCTATTTCATTGGCTATTGGAGATGTTGTCAAACTGAGAATTACAGAGGTAAAAAATGGCAATATCAAAAAATATGAGCGTCTGGAGTAGCACGATCGGGAGTAACTAGCAGCGATCGCCCTTTCCACTCCCCATCCCACCAAGGCCGATCGCACATCCCACACACTTGCAAAAAACGGCCAGTATCACAAAAAATTAATAGTCAGTCAAAATAGGAATAGATTGCATCCAGGAGCAAATTATGATCGCTATTCGTGAAGACTATCAAAAAATGACGGCTGAAGAATACCTAGAATGGGAAGCCAAGCAAGAATTTCGTCATGAATACATTGACGGAGAAATTTTAGCGATGACAGGAGGATCTCTACCTCATAATGACATTGCTCTTAACTTCTATACTGCACTAAGACCTCATGTTCGTCAGAGAGGCTGTCGAGTTAATGTGTCAGATGCGAAAGTTCAGGCGCGTAAAAATAGTCGCTATTTCTATCCTGATTTAGTTGTCAGTTGCGATCCCGATGATTTGAAAGCTCGCGACTTTATTCAACACCCGAAAGTTATTGTTGAGGTTCTTTCTCCGGGTACAGCCAATTACGATCGCACAAAAAAGCTCAAATATTATCGTCAGATTCCGAGTTTGCAAGAATACGTCTTAGTTGATTCAGAAGAAATAACCGTTGAAGTTTATCGTCGAGGAGAAGGTAAAATGTGGTTTTACTGTCAGTATGAAGCTGGAGAGCCGATCGCCCTAGCAAGTATTGAGTTTGAATGTGCGATCGACCTTGTGTATGAAGGCGTTACCTTTGAACAAGAGTTAGAGGCTGACTAATTCGCCTCAGCCACAACCTAAACAGAAGACATCGCTCAAATCTTCCTCAAGGCCCACCGATGAGTTTGTCTGATTCCCGTACCAGCAATTCATTGGCGATCGCCACATTGTTTTTATAAATTTCCAATCGGATCGCGTTCCGGTCTGAATATTGAAAAGTTACAATATACGTAATACCTCGATCGCGATCGGTGAAACGATATTGCGGTCTGCTTGTCGTACCCTTAACATCAAAACCTGTTAGGTTAATCTTACTACCATCTCGCTGGTTTTTAACGTAAAGGATGTAATAAGCCGGTTCCCACGCCCAAAAAGAAGCTTGCCATTTCGAGTTAGAAAATGTTCCCCGAATCGAAAACGGCCCCACGGTTATCGGACAGTTGTTTACCTCGTCGTCAGTGCCCTTGCTGGTATTTAAACTAGCTTGACACGGCTGGTTTGGTTTGTCTGCCCTTGCTGCAAATGATAGAGATAAAGCAAGCGGTAAAGTGCAAACTGTTGCCAAGGCGATCGCTCGAACTTTTATCATTAATTTCACCTCAGTTATTGGTGTTTATTCCAACGAGCTTAACTGCAACTCCTCAAAACCGTGCAGATTGTTGCACAATTTAATACAGCCCTATCTTATCAAAGGCGATCGCCCTTTCCCATGCTAAAATAGTCTAAGTACATTAGCTCACCTCAATTTGGGAGGTTATTATGCCCTTCAGCGCTGACAAAACCGTCAGTTCAGTTCTCAAAGAATTTCAAGTTACCTACACCGAATCTAATTTCATAGTAGAAACAGAGTTTCATGTCTCTGACTATTTTCGAGAAGATTTAGAATTTACAATGCGAGAGGGAGTGGTTGACAATTCTGAATTTGCAGTTTGTGAAAATTTGATTTATCCAGTTATCAAAGAAGTTTGGAAGCGCTATTATAGCGGATTTGTTTTGTGGAGTCATCAATCTCTCACCTATGACCAATATCTTTCTGGATTTCCTGAATATATTTTGGCTAAGCGTTCTTCATTAGGAAAAGTCGTGTTTGAACAACCTTACTTTCTGTTAGTTGAAGCGAAACAAGATAATTTTGAAAATGGATGGGTGCAGTGTTTGGCTGAAATGATTGCCGCACAGCGACTGAATGAAAATCTAGAGCAAGATGTGTTTGGGGTTGTCTCGAATGGAGGAGTATGGCAGTTTGGAAAATTGAAGTCCAATAGTTTTACTAAGAACAAACAGTCTTACTTAATTGACGATCTAAATCGACTATTTGCAACTATCAATTACGTGTTTCAACAGTGCGAATTGTTGCTGGATGCTGAAAATGCCGATCGCACTTAAAGCCGATCGCCCTTTCCCATGCTAAAATCAGCTCAATAAAATACGCAACCTCAATCTGGTAATTAGTTATGCCATTCAGCGCTTACAAAACCATCGATGCCGTTGTCAAAGAGTTTCAGATTAGCTACACCCAATCTAACTTTATTATTGAAACTGAATTCAACATCCCCAATTACTTCCGAGAAGACTTGGAAATAGTCATGCAAGATGGTGCAGCCGACTGTTCGGAATATGCCATTTGCGAAAATCTGATTTATCCTGTTTTAAAGGAAGTTTGGAAGCAATATCGCCAAAAATTTATCTTATGGAGTCACAAATCCTTAACCTATGACGAAAAGCTTTCAGGATTTCCAGAGTATATATTAGCGAAAAAGTCTCCGTTGGGAAATGTTGTGTTTGACAAACCTTACTTTTTGTTAATTGAAGCAAAACAGGATAATTTTGAGGCAGGATGGGCGCAGTGTATGGCTGAAATGATTGCCGCACAGCGACTGAATGAAAATCCAGAGCAAGATGTTTTTGGGATTGTCTCGAATGGTGGAGTATGGCAGTTTGGCAAACTCAAATCTAATGTTTTTACTCGCAATCAAAGGTTTTATACGATTCAAGAATTAGATAAACTTTTTGCCGCTATTAATTATGTGTTTCAACAGTGTGAATTGCTGCTGGATGCTGAAATAGCGAGTCAGAATTGAAAAGTAGTATAGCAATCCTCTCATCATTTTCATAATTATTGTAGGTTTTTTTAAGAACCCGGTTGCCCCGATAGATAGGTAGGGTGGTTTTATTGTCTGGACAGGAAATTTTAAACTACCAAAAGTATTGCTCAAAAGTCGGCTCGCACTTGGGCGAAGGTACGTAGTTGGGCTTGAGCCTCCTTTATAAGATTAGGAAAGAGGGCTAAAGCCCAACTACATACCTAAAATAGCAGAAATGACTTTACTATCCCAGGCGTCAAATAAAATATTATAAAGTCTCAAATTTGTGCAGTGATTCGCTTTCTCTACGATCGCCCCCGCCGCACCCATTCCACCAAAAGCGATCGCCCTTCACCTCCCATAAGGCTAGACTGGTCTAAGTTTTACCATAAAAATTTCTACCCCGTTCATGAACATCGCCTATCTAGTCAACCAATACCCCAAAGTCAGCCACAGCTTCGTCCGCAGAGAACTCCTGGCTGTCGAAACTTACGGCATCAAAGTCGGGCGTTACTCGATCCGATCCTGCGAATCCGAACTCGTAGACGGCGCAGACAAACAAGAACAAGAATTGACCAAAGTTATCCTAGGAGTTGGCGTACAGGGATTAGCGTTGGGCTTGCTCCGCACTGCCGCAACTAGACCAATTCGATTCCTCGAAGCTTTGCGGTTAATGTTCAAAGTTGGCTTACACTCAGAACGCGGGATTTTGCTGCATCTAGCTTATTTCGCAGAAGCTTGCGTTCTTTTAAACTGGTTCGCAGAATCCGGTACCACACACGTACACGCCCACTTCGGCACAAATTCCACAACTGTTGCAATGTTATGTCGCGTGCTGGGCGGCCCGACTTATAGCTTCACCGTTCACGGGCCTGAAGAATTTGATAAAGCTACACTTCTTTCCTTAGATGAAAAAATTAAACGATCGCACTTTGTAGCAGCAGTCAGTTCCTTCGGCAAAAGTCAGCTATTTCGGTGGTGCGATCGCGCTTATTGGTCAAAAATCAACGTCATACACTGCGGCGTCGATGCAGCATTTTTAGCCGCACCCCACGTTCCCATACCCGCAGCACCCCGCTTAGCCTGCATCGGGAGACTCAGCGAACAAAAAGGTCATTTGTTACTACTAGAAGCCGCCAGCAAGCTAGCTGTTCAAGGCTTGGAGTTTAAATTGGTATTTGTTGGAGACGGGCCGCTGCGAGCTGAAATTGAACAGCAGATTGTACAACTCAATCTGCAAAACTATATAGAAATTACCGGCTGGGCCAGTGGCGATCGAGTTCAGAAAGAGATTTTAGCTTCCCGCGCCATGGTATTGCCGAGTTTTGCTGAAGGTTTACCCGTCGTAATTATGGAAGCCCTCGCCCTCAATCGGCCCGTAATTAGTACCTATGTTGCTGGTATCCCGGAACTCGTAGAACCCGGTGTTTGCGGTTGGTTAGTTCCTCCCGGTTCCGTAGAAGCATTGGCTGTTGCTATGCGCGCGGCATTGGAAGCACCTTTGGAAAAGCTAGAAGAAATGGGGAAAATAGGAGCCGAACGGGTTGCTCAACAACATAATGTTGATATAGAAGCAAAGAAATTAGTCGCGCTATTTCAAGCATCTATTGAACAATCATCATAAAAATTGTTCGTAGTCAGGACTTTAGTCCTTAAAAAAGTTTGTAGTCAGGACTTTAGTCCTTAAAAAAGTTTGTAGTCAGGACTTTAGTCCTTATTGACTAAAATTTAGACAGAGGACTGAAGTCCTCACTACAAACCGAGGACTGAAGTCCTTACTACGAACTAGAGGACTGAAGTCCTTACTACGAACTTTTTAAGGAATTGGAACAGATTTCAACAACTTATCAACAATCGTCTTCGCCTTTCTTCCGCCCGCCGGAATCAACCGATGAGAAAGTACGTGCGGCGCTAAATCCTTCACATCATCCGGGGTAGCAAAATCCCGCCCTGAAATAAATGCCAACGCTTGAGATGCTCGGTACAAAGCCACCGCACCGCGAGGACTCACCCCTAGAGTAATCTCTTCATCCTGGCGAGTCGATCGCACCAAATCCACAATATACTGCTTCAAAGAGCCTTCCACCTGCACCAAAGCACACAAACGGCGCAATTCCTGCACCTCTTCCAACGAAATACAAGGCTGCAAATCCTCAACAGCAAAAGTATCAGACAGCCGTTGCAACATTTGCAACTCTTCCGACGCAGCGGGATAGCCCAACGTCAAAGACAAGGTAAACCGATCCATCTGCGCTTCCGGTAGCGGAAAAGTGCCTTGATATTCGATCGGGTTTTGAGTCGCAATCACAAAAAACGGCGCCGGAACATTCCGAGAAACTCCATCTACCGTCACCTGCTTTTCTTCCATCACTTCCAGCAAAGCCGACTGAGTGCGAGGCGTCGCCCGATTAATCTCATCTGCCAGCAAAACATTAGCAAAAACTGGGCCCGGCAAAAACTCAAACTTGCCGCTGCTAGGATTCCAAATATTAGTACCGGTGATATCGGTTGGCAACAAATCGGGAGTACACTGAATGCGTTGAAACTTCCCATCGATCGATCGCGCTAAAGACTTCGCTAACAGCGTTTTTCCGACACCAGGCACATCTTCCAGCAGCGCGTGTCCCCCGGAAAGCACGGCTACCAGCACTAAGCGAATAGCATCCGCTTTACCGACAATAGTTTTACCGAGATTTTGTTTTAGCCGCTCAATATGTTCTCTCATATCCCTGATTTTTAAGTAGAAGTCATCAGTCATTAGTCATTAGTCATCAGTCATTAGTCATCAGTCATTAGTCATTAGGCATTAATCATTAGTCAGTTGGTAGGGGCGGTGCCCCCGTGCCCGCCCTCTTATGAGTCATCAGCAATAAGGAAGAAGGAATGAAGAAATATACAGCTAGCTTTTAGCTTTTTAGCGTTCCGCATTTTACGTTACTTACGTTAATTTACTTGGCTAATTGCTAGTTGTTAATTGCTTGTTCTTTTATTCTCATTCAGCCTGCGCGGACGCAAGTTTGTGTAGTAGCTATTTCAATCGCCCAAGCAAAACTGTACGCAATGAATTGACAATTCGGACGATGCTCGAAGCAACGTCCCACAATTATTTTTCTTGTGGGATGGCTTTGAGCATCGTCCGAAAATTTGATTAATAAATATTTTTGCAAGATACATACTAACCATTAGCAGCTAACACCTTTCTAGCAACATCACAATCTGCCTGAATTTGATTTTTTAGAGCATCCAGAGAAGCGAATTTTTGTTCGGGTCGCAAAAATTCTATCAAACTTGCGCTCAATGTTTGACCGTACAAATCCCCAGACCAATCTAACAGGTGAACTTCTACAGTGAGTTGCAGGCCGTTTACCGTCGGGCGGCAACCAACATTCATCACTCCATTTATGAATGATAAATCTGATGCTGGGCGCGGAATTAGAGATTGGGGATTTTCCCACTTATAGGAAAAACTTTCATCTTTTTTGATGATTCCGCCTCCATCCTTCACCGAGACTTGCACCGCGTACACGCCAAAACGCGGCAAAAATTTTTCCGGTGGCAGTTCGATATTAGCAGTCGGAAATCCGATCGTCCTACCCAGCCGCTGTCCGCCCACCACAGTCCCCACTAAACTGTAAGGCCGCCCCAGCAATTTATTCGCTTTTGTGAGGTCGCCGGATGCTAAACCTTCGCGGATCGCGGAACTGCTGATTCGATCGCCCTCAGCGCAATTGTGCAGGGGTACAAGAGCAACATCAATACCGTAACCTGAGGCGATCGACTGCAAATCCACAGCCGTCCCAGCACGTCCGCGTCCGAACCGAAAATCTACCCCCACACTAATTCGACTCGCTTGCAGTTGCCGCACCAGAATTTCCTCGACAAACTCAGCAGCAGTCAATGCCGCCAGTTCTCGATCGAACGGCAGCAGCACAAGTTGCTCGACACCCATTGCTGCGAGCAATTCTACCTTTTCTGCCAGAGGTGTCAGCAGTTTTTTGGGTTGACCTGTAAAAAATTCTTGCGGGTGGGGATTGAATGTCACCACAGTACCGTAAAGCCGATCGCCCGCATCACAATCGCGACCAGAGAGGCTGTTGCCCTCTGCCCGGGGGTGGGCACCATTGACATTCAGGGCGCTGCGGGCTGTTTCCGGCAGTGCTGCTGAGTCGTTTTCCCAGCTTGCCGGATGTTCGCCTTCCAAATTTTGAGCTCTGCCAGCGTTTGGGCGCAAGTTTTGCCCCGACGCAGAAACCGTCGCAGAAGTTAGCCCCGGCGATCGATTTAAAATTGGCTGCACGACTTGTTGATGCCCTAGGTGCAAACCATCAAAGTTTCCCAAGGCAACAGAAGTTGGAGTCAGAGCAGCGGTTGAAGAAGAAGTTATCCACACGCTTAAGATTTTGCCATACTTAGCCAGATTGCGATCGCCAGTCGATTTTAGATTTTAGATTTTAGATTTTAGATTTGACTCCACAGAATCGATCTGCGAGTTAGAACTTCAATCTAAACTTTTTTGTTCTCTGCGGCCTAAGCCAGGGCTTGTATCCGTCTTTAACTCAGGTAAGCCCTCACTTAAATTTTAGATTTCAGACCTCAAGATTTCCGAACCATCTGGCAATCTCAAATCCATCACGCAGGCACTTTAGGGGCTTCCACCGACCCTTCAGACGACCCTTCAGACAAATCCTTGTTTTGAGGAGGTAGCAACTGTAACGACAAACCTTCCCGCGCCATCAAACTGTTCGGGAATCTTTGAGCCACTTGTTCTCCCACCTTGTCTAAAAACTCGTCATTGTGCAGCGGATCGTGGTGAAAAATCACCAACTTTTTGACATTAGCAGCCTTTGCCACCTTCACTGCTTCCTGCCAAGTCGAATGTCCCCAGCCAACTCTGCTAGACTTTTCCGAATAATACTCCTCATCCGTATAAGTAGCATCGTAGATCAGCACCTCAGCATCGCGAGCCAGATTCAGCACATTTTCGTCCAAACGATCGGGAAAATGTTCGGTATCAGTCACGTAAGCAGCCGCATACCCCCGCCAGTTGACGCGGTAGCCGATAGCTTCACCGGGGTGGTTCAACAAAGCTGTTTCCACCTTAATCTCTCCGATTTCCATGGGTTCACCCACCTCTATATCGTTAAATTTGAGGTCGGCCCCCATAATTTGCAGGGGCACCGGAAAATTAGGGTGAAGCATCTGGTCGTTGAGTCGCTGCTGGATAGTAGCTTGATTGGGAGTAGGAGCAACGGCTCCATAGATGTGAAAACAATTGCCCTTAATAAAAGCTGGTACAAAAAATGGGAATCCTTGAATGTGATCCCAGTGAGTGTGAGTAAAAAACATATGGGCTTCTACGGGCATCTGCGACAGGAGAGTTTGTCCCAAAACCCGCAATCCAGTACCGCCATCGAAAATTAGGCGGCTGTCACCCACTCGCATTTCTATACAGGGCGTGTTGCCCCCGTAACGTACTGTTTCAGCTCCGGGAGACGCTATACTACCTCTAACGCCCCAAAAGTGAACCGTAAATTGGTTTTGCATACTAGACATGGGTTTTCCTGCAAGATTGTTCCGGCGAGCCATCGATAAGGTGTTTACATAAAATTAGTAAGGCTTTTACCATCAAACCCAAGCTTTTTGACGGTCTAGTTTCCCACTTGTTGGAAGTGCCAAGAGTCTCGCTTGCCAGAAAATGCAAAACTGTTGGGCTTGATAACTGAGGAATAAATTGCAAGGTAGACTGATGAAGTCTCGATCGCAACTATTCTTTTTCTCTCTTCACTAGCGTAACTTCAGCAGACACACTTTGGGGCAGCAGTTTTACCTGATTCTAATCTGGCGGCCGCTGTTTTCGGATCTCTGGACTTGGCGAGCGCGCTAGCGCGGTGGGTTGTTGCCGTTCCTACTTGATATCTATTACGGTCGATCGACTGTAATATCTAGTACCGGGGCGCGTTTGCGCCCATATTGGCAGAAATTGCCGATGAGCGTGATTGCGATACCCTACAATAATTACAACTAATTTTAACCGACTTCAGACGATCTACCCATCAAACCCCTACCCCAAGCGTCAGGGACTGCTGTTGGCGATCGCGCGGCTTAATTAACTGAACTCCCATTTATTTAACGAACCTCATCAGTAAAATCTCTTTCCACAGGATTCTTCAACCGGCGATGCTGCCATCCTTGGAACTATTGCCGTCCGATTCCCAGTGACTGGAAGTTTTGCCCGATCGATCCCTAAAATAAAAAGGGGCGTTGCTTAATCGGGCTATGAAAATGGATAACTTGAAAATTCAGAATATTGAGTTACTCGCTTGTTTCATTTTTTCAGGCGTTGCTTAATCGGGGTATGAAAATGGATAACTTGAAAATTCAGAATATTGAGTTACTCGCTTGTTTCATTTTTTCACATTGAGTCGTTCATACCCTAAATCAGGAACGCCAATATTCTAAGTCGAGGATTGGGTACGGTAGGGCATACCGGAACCTTTGCATTAAATGCAAGCAACGCTTTGGGAGATGAGTCCTCTACTTTAACTGGATAAATCCTGTTTAAGCAAGTCATGTCGTAGATCGAAGAATCCCCGTGCCTGGAGGCCCGGGAGTGTCAAAGCTGATGGCAACGCATCTGTTTGTTAGCAACGCTCGATCCCAATTTTTGTATTCTTTAATCTAAAATCGAAAATGGTATGACACTGGGGGCAGCGAGATTCCGGACTCTTGGCAAAAGGCTATATTTTGGTCGCGCGGTTCTCGGAGGGCGAATTCCAGCACTTAAAGTACCCGAAATTTCGGAAATTTTCAATTTTTGTGTTTTTTGCCGGCACCCAACTCCGATCGCCCTCGATCTCAAAAGTCAGTGAGAAATATTCGCGCGCTACCTGTTGTGCTTTTCTCAACTATCTTCAATCGCTTTTTTGGGAGTAATGATTTCTCGGAATTTGACTTATCTGTCGCACTTACCACAAGTTGGAATTTCTGGTATTATAAAGTCTCATACTCTTGTTTTGAGAAAAACAAAATCTGTGCAAAAGATGCCTGAATAACTTAAAGTTATTTGTGAAAAAAAGTAAGTATGAATCAATTTAAAAAAACTACAACCAAGCTGCATCAAACGCCAGGGAAAGATTCCGATCGCACTTGGGAACTCGATCGGCGACCATCCATCGACCTCTCCTTAGACTTGGCTGATGCTGGTGCTTTGAGGACATTTAGCCGTCTAGACGATCGCCCGCAGGAAACCCCAGAGAGAACCGAAAAAAAACGCCGGAGGGTGGATGGCAAGAGCAATCGAGCTCGATCGCCTGTGGTTTCTAGCACCTTTCTCAAGTGGCTGCTACCGCGTTTGAGTCGATCGAAAGGTGGGTTGGCAGCCTTCACCCTGGCAGCAGTTTGGGGGTGGTGGAACAGTCAGTTATTGCTTTCGACAGGGCTGGGAATCGCAGCGATGATGCTGGTTTACCGAGGACAGTCCGGGGAATGGCAATTGCTGCGATCGAAAGCCGAGCAATTTTGGGAGGGCCCGAACCGCCGTTTGGTTTTAGCAGTGGGCGCCGGCGGGATTGCGACTCTGGGTGCTTACATGAGTTTAGCGATTTGGGAGGATTCTGAGAGTCACTGGATGGCTTTGAGCCTGATTTTGCAAAATTTTGGCACGATCGCCATTGCAGGGCTGTTGCTGCGCCAAGCGCTGAGTCTGGGATCCTCAAAAGATGAGGATGAAGCAGCGCTCGATCGGATCTTGGGAGATTTGACTGATGCTGATCCTGTGAAGCGTTTGATTGCAGTGCGGCAAATGACCGATTTGGTCGATCGGGGTGGGTTTAACCGCGTGACTTCTGTCAAAAGTTGGGGCGCCCGTGCTCGGGCTGCCGAGTGCTTTCGGCTGATGTTGAGTCGGGAACCCGAAGCTATAGTCCGCAATGCCCTTCTTGAGGGTTTGCAGACTTGGGATGATACTTATGGCATTGTTTCACAATCCAAAAATAAAGTCATCGACTATTAGCTGACCGTCAAAAGCATAAAATGTAATGCGATGAATATTCGGGGCTTTGACGCGCAGGGGTGTGTTGGGCGCGATCGGAGAATTAGACCCTGCCAGATTGGGCGCTGGCATTTCATCTTGAACGATCGGGTTGCCGTCGATGTCGCAAGCAGATAAAACCGTTCGCCGCGAACTGGTGACAAGTCCTGCTACGCTGCGAACTGGATACTTGAAACTTACTTCTATTAGTCCGCTTTTTGGGGCACCCATTAATACTGTTGAGCCAGAAACCGTTAGGAATGCTGGGTTTGAAGGTTGGATGGCGACGGCATTGCTAAAAGTCACTCCCCAATGGGCAAACTGGTTTTCTACTACTTCAAAGCATTTCAATTCTTCTAAAGCTAGGCGAACCATTCCCGGTGCGCTGACGCGCGATCGCACATCTACCCCTGAACCCGATCGTTCTGGAGTAGCGACCAATGTCTGTTTGCCGTTTAAATCCATGCTTCGACAGGCAGTATCAAACTCTGCAAACCCGTCAGCTAGAAGACTTTTTGCATCAACCATAAAACCCTCGCGATCCCGTTTCCTAAGCAGTTGCATTTTTTTATATCTCCCTGATATTAGTTGTTTGTTGTGTTTTGGAATTGATAACGGCGAGACTCGTGATTTTATTGCCTGCAATCAGAGGTATCGAAAACCCATCGCCCGCCTTTTAAGAAAAACCTTCGACATTAAAAGCCACTGCTCCGTAAAATATGGTAATTAATTATTTGCGATCGGCGATCGGATGTAAACCTGCCGCGATTAAAAGCTAGATCTGATACCGCTGCTTTCCGAGTGCCTGCTTTCGGAGTCGGCGAACCGACTTGATTGTGTTGAGGGGTCTTACCCATCATTTTGTTATTATCTCCGATCGCAAGTAGTTTGCAACGGTGAGGATAACTGCACAACCTGGGCGCGCAGATCGCAAAACTTAGTTGCTGTGTGTAGTTTCAGGCTTCACTTGTACTAAAATAGATTGAAATCAATACTGAATCTTTACAAAAACGGCGCCAGCTTTGCAATCTTTTTAAATAAAGACGAGGCGACGCGCGAAACTCTACAATCTCACAGCGATTGAGGCTTATTTATGCTTGTTCCTCTCGGCTTCGGTCAGCGATCGATCGTGACTTCTCTCGGCAGAATGGTATATTACACTGCTGAAAAAATGCCTTGGATCGGATTGCCGAACTCAAATTCGGAAAATCTACCTAATTTGGTATTTTTTCACGGTTTTGGGGGCGGGTCAAGTGCCTACGAATGGTCGAAAGTTTATCCGGCTTTTGCAGCGGAATATCGAGTCTTAGCACCGGATTTAATCGGTTGGGGGCGATCGGAACATCCCCAAAGAAATTATCAGGTCGAAGATTATATCACATCTCTGATCCAATTTATCGAAAAAACTTGCGGAAGTCCTACCGATGTGATAGCTTCTTCGCTGACTGGGGCGATCGCGATTCGAGCTGCGATCGCCCGCCCGGATCTGTTCAAATCGCTAATTTTGACGATTCCCAGCGGTTTGTCGGACTTCGGACAAGATTACGGCAGCAGTTTCTTCGCTAAGCTCGTCAATACGCCGATTTTAGACCGCTTGCTCTACAGTACGGGCATTGCCACAGATGGCGGCATACGCAGCTTTTTAGAAGAGCGCCAATTTGCCGATTCCCGTCGAGTGTACCAAGAAATTGTCGATGCTTATCTGGAATCTGCTTTGGAACCAAATGCAGAATATGCAGCCTTATCTTTTGTGCGGGGAGATTTGTGTTTTGATTTGTCACTTTATATCACTCAGCTAACAACGCCGACTGCGATTATTTGGGGTGACAAATCTCAGTTTACTAGCCCCGAGATTGGTCAGCGGTTGGCTAATCTTAACCCGGAAGCAATTAAGGTTTTTCAAACTCTGGAAAATGTGGGTTTGACTCCGCAGTTGGAAGTTCCGGCTGTGACTATTGGTTTAATTCGGCAGTATTTAAGGTTGTTTTCTGAGGAGTAAAGAAGAAGGTACGTAGTTGCGCTTCAGCGCTCTTAGCGAATATAAGATAAGAGCGCTAAAGCGCAACTACGTACCTAATTTGATAATTACAACTGTCAAACTAATCAAGGTACGTTGTTGGGCTTTAGCCCTCTTTAGACGTATATCTAAAGAGGGCTAAAGCCCAACAACATACCTATTTTACTGTCAACTAACTGACTATTCTTTAACTCGCACGTCGATGACGCTGGCGTTGAAAATGTATTTTTTGCCTTCAAGTTCGAGAGTAGTTCCGATTTTGACTTTCATGTTTCCTAAAACCGGGCCGTTTTCAGTAATTTGACCTTTCCCCTCTAAAGTAAATCTCATATTTCTGCTGAAAGATTCTTCTTCTCTAGGATCTGGGACAGCTTTTAATGTGCCGTTGGGCTGAGGAACTGCGAGGGTTCTAGTTATGGTTTTTACCTCTTTGATTGTAATCTGACCGGAGGGCTGGTTGCGGATTACTACGTTGATTTTATCGCCGGCTTTGAACAACTCTTGAAAGTTTGTGCCTTTGAGTCCGATCGCAATTGCATCCATTTCTACGGTTTTGACGCTGGCGCCGCCGACTTGGGCCACCGAACCGCCGGATGTACCGGGAAAGAAGAAGATGCCGACTGCAACTAGCAGCACAATCATTGCTGCACCTACGTCTAGAATGCTGAGTTTACCGAACAACCGGCCTTGAGAATCCAAAATTTTCATAAATCGCTTAATTCACTGACAGCGACAGGAGTATCTGTACAAGCCAAAAGATATTACCACAACGATCGCCCAAAATCCGCAGAACTTGGAGAGTCGGGAGATAGCCAGAGGGGGAAAGTGGTTAAAATTTGGTAACAAGTTAAAATAGCAACTAAGCAGCGTTATATTTCGTCTGCCGATTTATACCAATTTTTTATGAAGCTGCATACAATTCGGATATTCGGATCCCCCCTAACCCCCCTTGATAAGGGGGGGACAAGATTGTTCTCTTTCGTCTCCCCCTTATCAAGAAGATGCGAGGGCGATCGAGATATGTGCAAATTCACATTAAATTGGTATTAGTGACTTTTTGAGTTTTTCCTAAAAATTAATCTAACTTCTCGCACGTATCAATCATGTTAAAAGGTTTTTGGTTGACTTGTCGGCGTAGTTGTGGCCGGGGGATTTATCTATTTTTGTCGGTGATTGTGGCTGCGGGTATCTGCGTAATTTCCCCACAACCGACTCAAGCATTTTCTTTGCCGGAACTGATTATGCGGGGGATTCAAGTTATTCAATTGTCGAATATGTCCGATCGCCAGGAGGTGGCTGTTGGCCGACAAATCAACCAGCAGTTGACGAATCGGGAGTTTAGGATCGATCGCGATCGGGCTACTACAGCATACATCAACCGCATCGGTCAGCGGCTGGCCCAAGAAAGCGATCGCCCGGATATTCCTTATACTTTTCAGGTGATTGACGATAACAATATTAATGCTTTTGCGACGATGGGCGGTTTTGTTTATGTGAATAAGGGTTTGATGGCGGCGGCGGATAATGAGGCGGAATTAGCAAGTGTCATCGCCCATGAAATCGGGCATATTAGTGCTCGCCATTCGATTAAGCAAATGCGTCAAATGGCGATCGCATCTGGTGTAGCTTCGGCGACTGGGCTCAGTGGTTCTAGGGCGGTACAGATTGGGGTGGAATTGGCTTTGCGTCGCCCTCACAGCCGTCAAGCTGAGTATGAAGCGGATCAGTTGGGTTTGCAAACGATGGGGCGATCGGGCTACGCTCAATCTGGGATGGTTGATTTTATGAAAAAGTTGCTTAACAAGCCTTCTCCCCCAAGTATTTTGAGCACTCACCCGGCTACTAGCGATCGAATTGCTGCGATTTCCCAGGCTATAGATCCGGATCTGGCTAGCGGTGAAGGTTTGAATAATGCGGCTTATAAGCTGGAAATGCGTCGGCTGTTGCGATCGTAGATCGGGCGATCCGACGATCCGACAGGGGTTGAAACCCCTGTCTCATAGCGAAAGTCGTCTGAAGACGACTGAAGATTCATTGATATTTTAGTCGGTTTTTAACTGAGATCTTGTATAGCGATTCTCAGAAAGATGAGGTACGTTGTTGGGCTTCAGCCCTCTTGGTTTCAGTGGTTATGTAACCTGTCAGTCATACCTCACCTTTTTGAGAAAGGCGATACCAATGTCATTAAGCCGATAAAAGCTGGGTTTTTGGCGATCGCATGAACGGAAAATGGAAATATTTGTATATTGAAATACAGTTTTTACTACAATCCCAGGAGAGCCAAGATTCATTGGTATTTCAGTCGTCTTCAGACGACTTTCGCTATGAGACAGGGAATTAATTCCCTGGCGGACTTCGGGAAAGTGCATAATTCAGAAGGGGATGCAGACTTGGGGAAAGCGGATTAATTAAGAGGCGGATTCCGAGAGGCGGGGGAGTCGTTTGGGAAAGAGAAAATAAGGAGATCCTTGTTTGGTCAGGGACTCAAATAATGTTTCAATCCCCTTGCGGGGAAGTCGTTTGGGAAAGTAAGAATTCGTTGGGTGCAAATTGGGAAGAAGATGTTTCAATCCCCTTGCGGGGAAGTCGTTTGGGAAAGAGTTTCACTTTGTTCGCTTATGATTTTGGCAATGTTAGTTTCAATCCCCTTGCGGGGAAGTCGTTTGGGAAAGGGAAAAAAGAACCTCCAAGTTCGGATATATTCTTTAAGTTTCAATCCCCTTGCGGGGAAGTCGTTTGGGAAAGGCAAAAGTAGATGAAAGTCAAAAAACCGTAGAGTTAATTGTTTCAATCCCCTTGCGGGGAAGTCGTTTGGGAAAGAAGATGACTTTTGGGTCGGTTTTGGAATTTTTGAAAAAGAAAGTTTCAATCCCCTTGCGGGGAAGTCGTTTGGGAAAGAGTCTAAAGATCTTCTTGATTAAAAACTATCCCAGTTTGTGTTTCAATCCCCTTGCGGGGAAGTCGTTTGGAAAAGTCGAATATGAACAAAGACATTATTATCTTGATGTTTCAATCCCCTTGCGGGGAAGTCGTTTGGGAAAGTTCACTGTTCTTGTCTCTCTCGGTCTGACTTTGGTGTTTCAATCCCCTTGCGGGGAAGTCGTTTGGGAAAGCCAAATCTAAAATACAACGAAGTTGTACACCTCTACCGTTTCAATCCCCTTGCGGGGAAGTCGTTTGGGAAAGTTGATTCTGGTTGGCGAAAAGCTTAATCTATAAGGTTTCAATCCCCTTGCGGGGAAGTCGTTTGGGAAAGTCAAAGTGTTGCTTATATGGGCAATTATTACGAAAGGTTTCAATCCCCTTGCGGGGAAGTCGTTTGGGAAAGTGCCAGACGGCAATGGCGGTCTTAACTGCTTTCTGAAAGTTTAAATCCCCTTGCGGGGAAGTCGTTTGGGAAAGGCTGCCAGAGTGGGTGATGCTTCGATCAGGATTGGAGAAGGTTTAAATCCCCTTGCGGGGAAGTCGTTTGGGAAAGTTGATAGCTCTCAACAGCAAAAACTCCATCAAATTTTGTTTCAATCCCCTTGCGGGGAAGTCGTTTGGGAAAGTCAACCTTCGTCGCTTATTCCTAACGATGAGGACGAAAAGTTTCAATCCCCTTGCGGGGAAGTCGTTTGGGAAAGTGGTGAAAAGTGGATACGACATGACCGAAGAGGAAGACGAAGTTTCAATCCCCTTGCGGGGAAGTCGTTTGGGAAAGTGCCAAGTTCTGTTCGTTAATTTGGTCTGTAGAATATCAAGTTTCAATCCCCTTGCGGGGAAGTCGTTTGGGAAAGGGAGGTGGTAGAAAGCAGAAGTGAGGCAATCAAGACAAAGTTTCAATCCCCTTGCGGGGAAGTCGTTTGGGAAAGCCTCCTCGCTTTGACAGTGATAAAGACACACTACCAGGTTTCAATCCCCTTGCGGGGAAGTCGTTTGGGAAAGGTTTTTTTCGTTAAGAGAGGTTTTGTTGAAATGAAGTTTCAATCCCCTTGCGGGGAAGTCGTTTGGGAAAGTCGGGTAACTGTCGCTATTGCGACGGATTGGGTTATAAAAAGTTTCAATCCCCTTGCGGGGAAGTCGTTTGGGAAAGGCTCCTAGTGGCACAGACTTGGCTGTTCTAGGCTTATTGTTTCAATCCCCTTGCGGGGAAGTCGTTTGGGAAAGTTGGGTACATCGGATTAGTTTGGTCTTCCCGTGAAGAGTTTCAATCCCCTTGCGGGGGAGTTGTTTGGGAAAGTCGTAGTGGCTCTCGTTGTGGTCAATGTACCACAAAAGGTTTCAATCCCCTTGCGGGGGAGTTGTTTGGGAAAGCAAAGAAGCTACAATTAGTCGAACTTTCAAAGTTTGAGTTTCAATCCCCTTGCGGGGGAGTTGTTTGGGAAAGGCTTCTTCCAACTTTTCTACCGCTTTGGTTGAAGTAGTTTCAATCCCCTTGCGGGGGAGTTGTTTTGGAAAGTCAATTCTTTAATGCCAACGGAGGAGGTAATCTAAAGTTTCAATCCCCTTGCGGGGGAGTTGTTTTGGAAAGTTCTTTATCTCTTGTCCCAAGTTTTCCGCACCTGGTTTCAATCCCCTTGCGGGGGAGTTGTTTTGGAAAGTGTTTCGCATCATGCTACGACCCAAATACAACAAGTCGGTTTCAATCCCCTTGCGGGGGAGTTGTTTTGGAAAGCTAAAATTTTCACTCCATCGGGGATAAATCTAGGAGCACTGTTTCAATCCCCTTGCGGGGGAGTTGTTTTGGAAAGGGAACTTCGAGGACGGATTAGCGAGTTTCATAAAACGTTTCAATCCCCTTGCGGGGGAGTTGTTTTGGAAAGCATAACAAATGCATTGTAAGGACTGACAACATAGTCTTGTTTCAATCCCCTTGCGGGGGAGTTGTTTTGGAAAGAGTTCGGCTACAAACCCTTACCCAGAGAGCGTTCCAGACGCCAAATCGACGCACCGTTTTTTCACTCTCAATAAATGGGGGGTCATCTTCAACAAGCATAGGATTGAAAACGCCCAAACCCAGACTACAAAGACAATCGACGCACCTCAACGAAAGAATCAGGGTTTCGTCGATCGCCCTAGGTGCGTCGAAATCGCTTGCGGCAATGAAACCTACCGCAGCCGATCGCCCACCTAGATCGAAATCGCTTGCAGTAATGAAACCAACCGCAGGCGATCGCACAATCTATTCAATTTTCAAAGTTCCGCGTGAAAACTCTTGCTTTCCACTACTACAAACAATAGAGACTTAAGGAGAGATTGTCAAGCTTTTCCAAGCACTTCGTTTGGATTTAAGCTTCCTGTTGAACAACAGAGCTCAACTGAGCTTTTGACTGAACTTTTGGCAGAGGAATCTGCGGCTTCACTTGTCTGACAACTTCATCAAACGGCAAAATTCGGACTTGATTGTTAAACACATTTACCTGATAAACTCTGCGATAACTCAAGTCAAATCCAGTCAGCCAGCCACTCTTTGGATGATAAGCCCCCGTGTCAATATCCAGCCACCCTTGGCCCCTGACTAATTCCCCGGGCCTCACCCCCTCAAAGGTAAACGTGATCGTGTGACCGGTAATAATTAATTTATCGGGAAAATACGGTTTCGGCATCGCATGAAATTCCTTGCGAATCCAGCACAATTGTTCGATCGACTGTTTGTCAATTGGCATGGTAGGATGGACGCCCGCGTGCACCAGCCAGATATCCCCTAAGTCTAAATGGGTTGGGAGCGATCGCAACCACTCTAAGTGTTTGTACGGCATCATCCCCGTATCCTTGTAACTGGCGACAGTCGCATCCCCACCGCTGTACAGCCAAGATTGCCACGCCCGCAAATCCACTGAGGGCCCCGACAAAGCATCTAACATTAGTTGTTCGTGGTTTCCCAGCAGGGTTTGATACCGGCTTTGCTGCACGAAATCCAATACCTGAGCGCTTTTCGGCCCGCGATCGATTAAGTCTCCTAAAAAATATACGCGATCGTCCGAACTCGGGGCAAGTGCCTCTAGTAAAAGCATTAATCCATCGTAATGCCCGTGTACGTCCCCAATAACAATGCGCCGGTGCTCCACTGTGTTTATCCGTTTTTCTGACTCGAAACCTTAATTACTAGCTTATAGCATCTGATTTAGCTGCTATTTCCTCCGATCTTTTGCTTAGGAGGGGTGTCACCCATTATACTACTTTTATAAATTTTTGGTAAAGTTCCCCAATTTTGTTTGCGTAGTTACAGATCGGAAGACTGAGAAGTTATCCCAGCTTTCGGTATAGTTAAACAGTTGACAGTTGACAGTTGACAGTTGATAGCGAAGTGATAAGAACCGAGATTTAAACTCCGTTCCGATCGCAATCTGCCTTGATGAGTAAGGGCTTCAAACCCCTGCTATTCGGTGAAGTACAGAAATACCCTAGAAACACGGGAGTGCCGTATCCTGTGAATCTTTCAGAGATATTGATAACCGCTGTTAATTGTGCTGTGGTAATTGCTACTACCGAGTCATACCATTTTTCTGTGAAACGGCATAGAATCTGATCGCCCTGGCACTCCCCTTAATAAGGGGGGGACAAGAGTTAGTCAAAGTCCCCCTTCTTAAGGGGGATTTAGGGGGATCCGGATATGTGCAACGACCCATTAAATTGGTATCAGTCGATTTTAGATTGACTCAATATTGATTTCACGATTGATTTTACGGTGTAGGATGCGCCAGCGATTAGTCGATCGAGCAAATCGAAGATAACTCTAGCTAACGCATTCTACAATGACTACTGAGTCAAAGCTCTGAGAAAAGTCTGCATTTCTGCTAAAAAACCTTTCTTTTTTAGCGGTTTTGCCGGTGCAGTCGAATCCGGATCGGCGATTCCCATAGCTTTCGCTAAAATCCTTTCTAAATCGTCTCCCACAGGTTTTTGGGCAGTTTCCGAAATTAACTCGTATTCGTCGTTGATTTCCAGCCAAACTTGCCACGGCTGCGGATAACAGCGGAATAAAGCCGCCGTATCTAGCGGTCTGATATAGTAACAGGATTCGATTTTGCTCAGGAATCGATCGCGCAACTGACGGCCTGCATACCCTATACCTATAGTAGCAACATCTTCCAGGCGCGGGTTGAGCAAGATCACAGGGCGGCCCGCCGCAGCTATATAAAGTTTTTCAACTTGCGACACCTCTACCGCCGCCGGATTCACTAGCAAAAACAGTTCATCTTCCGGTGCTATATTATCTTCAACAGGAGTGCGGCTGCTGCCCAAATCACTTATTTTAAAAGGTACTTCTCCCCAATCGCGGCGGGCGAGGGCGGCTGCACCAGCATCGGGAAAAAAGACTTTCATTCCCGAGTGGCTTTCCTCAAATTCTGGTAAGAATTGTTGCGTGATAGATTGTGCTTGCAGGGCGATTTCGGGAAAGACTAATTCGACTTGCAGGAGATTCTTGCCATCCGAGAGGGCGGCGGCGGTGGCAATGCGCGATTGGGCGATCGCATCATTGAGATCGTTGGGCAGTTCTGTCATTAATCTTATTATTCGTACTCGACTTCTCTCAATCTAATTTTACCGCATTTAAGAACGCTCAGCATTGAAATTTTAATCTTCAAAAATAATCAAAATCTTCTGGGCGGGCTTTTAGCGGGCCCGAAATATCCAATTTAAATATGCCACAGCTTAAGCCACAAAAGCTAACACAGACACGGGCGAACCGGAACCTCCCAAAAGGCGTAATATTCCGATCGCCAAAGTGAAGTCTGTCGCAGGTAATAAGTGGAGGTTTGCCAGATTTTCCAGTACAATTCGCTGCTGTTGCAATACCATTTTATTGACAGCAAAACTTTCATCTTGTCCCGGATCGACTCCGTGAGTGTCAATACCAATTCCCGCAATCGATCGCTCTTCTAGCAAAAATTGAGTCGCAGCTTGACCAAATCCCGGAAAGTGGCAAACTCCGCCTTCGTCAGGATTTAAAAATGCTCGCTCATCATGCCATTTGGCTTGCCATCCAGTATATAATAGAACTAGATTGTCCGGTTCAATAAATTTGTGCTGGCGTTCCCAATTCAATATATCATCTATCGTTAAAGTGTAATCGGGATTGGCAAGACATTGCTCCCGAAGGTCGATCGCAATTCCGGGCAAAACTAGAGACTGCGGCGCATAACTATCAATACTCGCGCCTGCTGGATCGAAGGTATTGGGTGCGTTGATGTGAGTCCCACTGTGTTCTCCCATCGAGAATTTTCGCAGGAAATAGCCGTTTTTGTCTATTTCAGATACTATTTCAAATTCCGGCACTGGATCTCCCGGCCAGATGGGAATTTGTGGATGAATTGGATGGGTTAAGTCTATAATGTCGCGGTAGGCGATCGTTTTTAAATTATTTGAGTTACTGTTTGAGTTAAAGTTGTTTGTCATCGACACAAAAACTCACATTATATTAATGGTAAGGTGCGTAATATCAAATCCGGTAGCATCGTCCTGTATTATAATCTCTCTAGTCTCTCTCTGTGTCCTCTGCGCCCTCTGCGGTTAAATAATTCCGGTACAGCCTGATTGAATATCAGCCATTAGTCGATCGCTCTAATCCAAAATCCTTCTAACCGACGCACCCTACAAATCGACAAGGCGATCGAGCGTCGCTGCCATCACATCCTTTGTTTGCCCGGAAACAGTATACACCAAAGCCTCTCGATAAACTCTTCCAGCCGGGTGCAGCCTACCGTTAGCCGCACCGCTGGAAACCACCACCGCAGCGTGCCCGCACCGCACCGCCAAATCAATAGCTGCCGCTCGGAGCGCTAATTGTTCCGCTTTTGAGCTATGTTGAGATTGTAGGAAATGCTGTTTTAGCCGATCGAGCTTCTGTTCCAATTTTGTGCAAGCCGCTGCGATCGCAGGCGAATCTTTAACTATCGCCGCCGCTGCAATTACATCCAATCCCGCGCGAATGCAGCCAAAAGTAACCGGCACAAAATTCAAGATATTTTTGCTGTCATTTTCCGCAATCCAACCGACAGCTTTAACCGAAATTATTTCCGATTCATGCAACAACCAATTATTGAGACTTGCTGTCACAGTATTAGTCGAGTTCATCGCGATTAACGGCATGATTTCGCTAACAGCTATTTTACCAGATTCCCGTTCAACATTAGCAAAAGGCAGCAAACCAAAAACCGCGCGATTGTCTGGAAGTACCGCAGCCACAATAAACTTGTCAAACAAGCCAAAACCAGTAATCCAAGGAACATTCCCCGACAGTAGATAGCCATCTTTTACCGGAGTTGCCGTAACTGCCGGATTGCCAGATCGCCTCAAATGCGAAAACCCAACACCCAAGCGTAACTCTTTTTGGGCGATCGCGCGCAAGTATCTGCCTTTGAGCATTTCATTGTCACTGTTAGCAATCATCGCAGTTGCGCTGTGGTGCTGAGTTTGGAGGAAAGACAAAGCCCCAGAATATCGCGCAGTCAATTCCTGATATTGGTAAAAAAGCTCCGGTGGAATGTCCGCGCCGCCCCATTTTTGGGGAAATCGCAACGCTAAGAGCGATCGATTTTCCAATCCTAAAAGTGCTGTTTTCAGCGCTTCTGAGTCACTGTCGATAATTTCCGCGCGGGGTGCAACGCACTCTTTCAAATAACTTTCCGCGCTATCAAGAATATCTTGAAAATCCATCTTTTATAATTAATTTTATATACCGATTATCAAAAAAAATGAGGTACGTTGTTGGGCTTTAGCCCTCTTATATTATATAGTAGTAAGCGAGATCGCATCAAAAAATATTTACATTAATACCTCATATTTCGGAGCGATATTATATAGCCTTTCTCAGAAAGATGAGGTATGACTGGTGGCTTGTATAACCGCTGAGACTAAGAGGGCTAAAGCCCAACAACATACCTAATCTTTCCGATCAATGCTATAGTTATTTTTTATGATAATGATTGTGGGACGGGCATCTTGCCCGCCCCAAAGCTCACTTATTCCCAAACTTTCCAAGGAGCCTTACCTTCATCCCAAAGCTCGTTTAAATACTTATATTCCCGATAAGTATCCATCGCATAAAAGAAGCCTTCATGGCGGTAAGCCATCAACTGTCCATCTGCTGCCAAACGTTGCATTGGCTCCTGTTCTAAAACACAATCATCTCCACCCAAATACTCAAATATCCGGCGGTTAAATATAATATATCCAACACTAATCCAGCCGTCTATTTGAGGTTTTTCAGCAAATTCTCGTACTTGACCTTCACTGTCAACATCCAAAATTCCAAAACGCGAAATCGGGCGAAATGTAGTTACAGTTGCCAGCTTACCGTGAGACTTGTGAAACTCCATCAATTTATCAATATTGACATCAGCAACTCCATCACCATAAGTCACCATGAAATTCTCGCCATCGATATATTTCTCGATCCGTTTTACCCGCCCTCCCGTCATGCTTTCTGCACCAGTATCAGCCAGCGTTACATGAAAATTTTGTTCGCGATGTTCCTGCTGATAAGTGATGGTATTTTTCCGTCCCAGACATATCGTAAAGTCATTGTTCATGGCTTCATAATTCAGGAAATATTCTTTAATCATGTTGCCGCGATAGCCCAAGCAGACAATGAAGTTTTGGAAGCCGTAGTGGGCGTAGATTTTCATGATGTGCCAAATAATCGGGCGCCCGCCGACATCAACTAAAGGCTTGGGGCGAAATTCTGTTTCTTCTCTCAGACGAGTACCAAGACCGCCCGCTAGGATGACTACTTGCATTTTTTCACCTTTTGAAAACTTATCAATTAATCTATCATCAATTATCTGGGATTTTTTCAAAGAATTATTAATAATTTCTCAGATTGAGTGAAGCTTTGTAAACCCTAAAAAAATCCTATTCTAAATACAATGTAGGGTGCGGACTGTGCATCGCGCACTTAAATGGTGCGTGCAATTCCTAACTCAGTCTGTCCCGGACACATCAACCTCAAAGAAACCGGGTTTTTCACCTAATTTGTGGGTGAGAGCGAATAATTTTCGTGAAAAAACCCGGTTTCTAGCCAGTGCGTCCAGGACTATCACTAATGCTAAACTAGGAAACAGACAAAAACATTAGACAACTATACTGAACATCAAAAACAACAATGAAAAGTCAACTCGATCGCCTAAAAAGATTTTTAGGTATAATCTGCGCGATCGCCTCAATTACAATTTTATTGCACTCGGCAACATCCGCTGTTGGTGGCGCTGTTTTTGCAGGGGAGGTCTCAAATATACCACAAACCACCATAGCCTTTGTCCCTCAGATACCGGGCGGCGGATTGGATGTTCACGAAGCCGCAGGAGGGCATACTTTAGAGAGACACGTTGGTAAAACAGAAGGAGAACTAGCACAGCGACTCGGACGAGAAATGGAAATTTCTGCGGCATCTTCCTTTGCTAGCCGTTCCATCGCTGAAGCCGCGATTGCGGAAGCAATGTACAAACAGAAAAGTGCGATCGACTCCTGGGTGAAAAAAGGAGGCAATCGTTATACGATCGACTACAACGCCAACAGAATAATTGGCATTAGCCTGCGCCGCCGTTCATCCAAAGCAACTCCAGTCTCTCGCCTAAAAATTGTCCTCCAGCGCAGCAAGAAATTACCTCCCGGATACTTTATTCTCACCGCTTATCCCCAATGATCGATCAATTTCCTAATTTAACCCAATTTTTCAGTTCCTACTTTCACCAAGACTGGCCGCTAGAAGCTGACACTCCCAGCCAAGCAGTCAACAACTATTTGAACAGCGAACCCCCCGAAAGTATTGAAGCTGCATCGCAAGAACTCGCTCAACTGCTAGAAATGCCGATTTCAGAACCAGATTTAGAAACCTTCATCCTCGATGAATTAGGCTGTTACTATGACGCACAATCGGAAAATCAAACCGTCAGAGAATGGCTAGAATCTGTGCAAAAATCTTTGACAGATCGCAGTTAATTCGGCGGTTGAAACCGCGACTACACAAACCAAGTCTGCCTCCGCAGACTAAGAGATAGAGGAATATTTAAGCCTGATTTTTTTGTAGATACTGCCTACTCTTTAGTCTCGCGTTGGGCGGACATCGTTTGTGTAGTCGCGGTTTCCAACCGCCGGGTTTCTAACCGCCTCGGATTTCAAATTAGATCGCACATTTCTCTCAAATCCCATATTTCTTCGTCCGCGAAGGCGGACATCGTTTGTGTAGTCGCGGTTTCCAACCGCCGGGTTTCTAACCGCCTCGGATTTCAAAATAGATCGCACATTTCTCTCAAATCCCATATTTCTTCGTCCGCGAAGGCGGACATCGTTCAGAGAATGGCTAGAATCTGTGCAACAATCTTTGACCAATCCTAGATGATTCGGCGGTTGGAAACCGCGACTACACAAACCAAGTCTGCCTCCGCAGACTAAGAGATAGAGGAGTATTTAAGCCTGATTTTTTTGTAGATACTGCCTACTCTTTAGTCTCGCGTTGCGCGGACATCGTTTGTGTAGTCGCGGTTTCCAACCGCCGGGTTTCTAACCGCCTCGGATTTCAAATTAGATCGCACATTTCTCTCAAATCCCATATTTCTTCGTCCGCGGAGGCGGACATCGTTCAGAGAATGGCTAGAATCTGTGCAAAAATCTTTGACCAATCCTAGATGATTCGGCGGTTGGAAACCGCGACTACACAAGCCAAGTCTGCCTCCGCAGACTAAGAGATAGAGGAATATTTAAGCCTGATTTTTTTGTAGATACTGCCTACTCTTTAGTCCGCGAAGGCGGACATCGTTTGTGTAGTCGCGGTTTCCAACCGCCTCGGATTTCAAATTAGATCGCACATTTCTCTCAAATCCCATATTTCTTCGTCCGCGAAGGCGGACTTCGTTTGTGTAGTCGCGGTTTCCAACCGCCGGGTTTCTAACTCTCAAATCCCATATTTCTTCGTCCGCGGAGGCGGACATTGTTTGTGTAGTCGCGGTTTCCAACCGCCGACTTTTACTTGCTAATAGTCAACAAATAACCTTCATGGACATTGACATTAGGAACAACATAAGTCAAATTATTACCAACAACCGAAACACTTTCTTCTTTAACCGCAACCAGCTTTTGCACAGCGCCTTCGAGATTGTTAGGAATCTTCTCTAATTTGAGACTAACTTTTTGACCGCTTTTAATTCCAAGCTGCTGCAAATTCACAAGATTCAAGGTAACGGTTGTGGCTGACGAATAATTGCGATCGAAATAACCCAAAAGTACCTGTGCTTTACCTTCGGGATTTGACTTGCTAGCTAAGGCCACAAGACGATCGCGATCTGATCGGCTCAGCACCCGCGAATTTACTCCATCAGCATAAGCTTTGTAAGTCCACCAAGCAGCCCTCGGCTCAAAAGTATTCGGTACAACCGTCCCAGTCAGCGTATTGTTGAAGCAATTACTAACTTTTTTACCTACTGTTGTATCCCAACAAGCTCTGCAAGCACCATCAGCTCTTGCATACTCTAAGTTAGACAAATAACCTAAAATTTCCCCAGGCTGGTACTGCGCTAATTCTCCGACAATTTCGTTGACATAAACTTTTTGCATTTTCAGTTCCTTGTAAAAGGGACTTTGTTGAAAATTGCGTTTAGCATCAAATACGTGATCGTCAACAAATAAAATTATGGTATCATTGAGTTCGTGCCAAGCTAGGAAATTTACTTCCAGTTTGTTCGCTTTGCAGTAATCCAAAAAATCCGCAAGATATTCTTTGTTGTAAGTGCTGATGCTCGGCCCGCCAATCATCGCTGACGGCCCCAATTCTTGCCGCAAGATTTTGTAAGCCCTTTTGTAAGTTTCAAAGAATTGTTCTCTGCTTCCCTTCCAAAACGGATTTGCTAAATCTGGTTCGTTCCAGATATCCCAAATAATTTTTTTGCCTTTATTTTGTTGGGCCAACTGTCGGATGAAGGCTTCCCACGCGGGGTAATTTTGATAGGGCCAGCCTTTGGGGTTGCTGCCGTAGCCCCAGAGGTCGCTAACTAATAGTTGAAATTCGGCTCCGCTAGCGATTACTCGATCGTACACATCGAGTCTTCCGGCGCGCCACAGCTTGGGCTGCAAGGGCTTAATCGAGCTATCGGGGGGCTTGCTGGGGTCGATTCCGTGCAAGAAGCCGCTCATGGAGGTGATACCGGTGGCTGGTTGTCCAAAATCGACTGTGACGTGCGATCGCATTTGGGCAATAGTTGGCTGCTGACCAAAATACGCGATTAACAGGACTGTTACCAAAGTTAAGCAAATTGGTAGCAGCTTATTAATTGGTTTGAACTTGAAGGTGAATTGCATATTGTATGTGGTTGAAAATAGAAAGAGACTTCAATAAAGGTATGTAGTTGCGCTTTAGCGCTCTTTTCTATTTAATATATGAAAGAAAGAGCGCTGAAGCGCAACTACGTACCTTAGAATGAGTTCAATCAAGGTATGTAGTTGCGCTTCAGCGCTCTAATCTATATATTCAAAGAGCGCTGAAGCGCAACAACGTACCTTAAAATGAGGTTTTTGAAAGGTATGTAGTTGCGCTTTAGCGCTCTTTGAATATATACATTCAAAGAGCGCTTAAGCGCAACTACGTACCTTAAATTTTAACGAACAGACAAGGCAACTTCATAACCCTGTACTAATTCCATCAATTCTTGCCAAGCTTCTGAATTAATTAGCGAACAAGTATCAAGTTGAACCCCCTTTTCTGAAGATAACGCAACAAAATTTACGATCCAACTCAAGATAGTTTCGCTTGTCAACAATGGCGTGCATTTCCAAGCTGACTGCAACTTCTCCACCATCCCGGACATATCCCCCCGCTCCCAAGCTTGCCAAGCCTGCCATACTAGATAATAGTAATGGAGCATACTGTCAACTTTTTCGATCTGTTTTTGGACTTTGGGGGCGATCGCAAATTTGTCTCGATTCCCACTAGCAGATAGAACTTGGGCGACAACTTCTGAGTATTCCAACAGCATCCGTTCTTCCTTAAAAAGCTCTTGAGCCCGCAGTTTGCAAGCTTGTCCTGCCAGCCTCCGCAATTCGGGATTTTGGGCCCATAATTCTACGGTTTCAGCTAACTCTTGTACAGTCTGTTGCGAATCTATTGTCGGATCCGCAATTAACTTTCCGGTATCTCCCAACTCTTCGGGAATTCCGCTGACTGCTGTGGCAATTACGGGCAATCCCTTCGCCATTGCTTCCATTACTGCTAGCGGCATTCCCTCGGCTTTGGATGATAAAATAAAGATGTCGCTGGCATCCAACCAATCGGCAACATCCCACCGCTGGCCGATAAATTTAACTTGTTCGGTGACTCCTAATTGGCTGACAGTTGCTCTCAATTCCGGTTCCATGTTGTCGTGAGTGGTGGAACCGGGGCCGGCCCAAACGAAGTAAATTTGCGGCCAAACAGGCAGATTTTTCAGTTTGGCGATCGCCTGCAATTGATACTGATATCCTTTAATTGGAGTCAGTCTCGCCGCCGTGAAACAAACCACAGCCTCTTCGGGAATGCCTTGTTCTTGGCGCAGGCGTTGGCGGGTTGAGAGATTGGGCGGTTCAAAGTAATTGTTCGGCCTGCCGTAATAAATTACTTTCCCCCATTCCCGAGGCATTTTGAACAAACTCTTGAACAAGTTTAAATTCTCGTGGGAAACAGCTATCACCGATTTAGCCAAGTTGTACTGGTAGGAGACTGCATCGAAATAGGGAATCTGATCTCCACGGTTAAAAGTCTTATAAGTGCGATCGATATAACCGAGAGTAATTACATAAGGTATGTTCTGTTTGAGTGCAACTTGTTTCGCAGCAAAATTTGCCATCGGCCAGCCATCGCTAAATATAATTAAATCCGGTTTAGCTTCCGCGTAAATTCTTTCAGCATCGCTACAATTGTAGGCAATTCGCAAAAACTCCCTCATCGTATCGAACTCCAGCCAAATATGCTCGATACCTAGTTGTTGTTGTTCGGTAATTAAAGGATTAGAAGCTTTAGTTTGCACGCTAGTAACTCGGTAGCCATCGGCTGCTAATTTGCAAAGCAGCGAGTGGTTAAACTGCGCCAAACCGCCGATTCCGTGGTCTTCTGCGTAGACGAGTACGTGCGGTGCAAGTTTGCGGCCAATTGAACTGGGTTCTGATTTAAATTGATAGGTATTGTTGACTGCCTCCGCCACCATGTCTTGCCATTCTTTTAAATTGGTTAAGGCATAGGCATCAAAGTTGTTCGTGTATTTTTCCGAAGAAACTCTAAAAGTTTCCAACCATTTAAAAACTGTTTCTGTGCCATTATAAGGAGTATAGTAGAGAGATTTTTTCAAACACTCGACCATCTCTGGCAAATATCCGTCGTGGTACATCCGCCACGCTATCCACACTAAAGACTTGTAACGTTCTGCCTTTTGTAATTGGCGTATGCGATCGGGTAAATTGGGTTGGGCGAAGAATTGCTCCATCACAGTTTCCATGCTTTTCATCACTTTTTGCCCGCCGGACATGAGATTGCTATTGTGCTGGCGGTAGCAGGTTAATATCTCTTTCAACCACGCACATTTGCAGCCTTTTAAACCCAAACGCAAAGCAAAATCTAAATCTTCTGTTGGCGGAAAGCGATGGTCAAAACCGCCCAGACGTTCCCACCACTCGCGCCGCACCATCATTGCACTGGGACGCACGCTTTTGTGCAGGACAAAGCTTTCTAAATCTAAGTTGGGCGTGTCTTCCCAAGGCATGACTGGGTAGATGTCTTTTCCGGTTTCATCAACCATCAACCAGCCGTTTTGTACCATCCCTAAAGAGGGGTCAGCTTCAAAACAAGCAATTTGTTTGGCGAGTTTTTCTGGCAGGAAAAAGTCGTCGGCATCCAGAAATGCTAAGAATTCGCCTTTGGCCAGTTCGCAAGCGCGGTTTCGGGCTTTTGCTGCTCCTTGATTTTCTTGATATACGTACTGAATTACATCGCGGTACGGCTCTAAAGTTTGCCTCGTATTGTCTGTAGAACCGTCATCTACGACGATGATTTCCCAGTTTTGGTAAGTTTGATTTACAGCACTCTCCACAGCTCTAGTAATGTAGCGTTCGCAGTTGTATGCCGGGATAATTACGCTGACTCGCGGTGTTTTTGAGGTAGGTATGCTAGCCATTATTTTTTTCCATTCTGGTAAGTTTCTTAACGATTGAAAATCGATTGTAACTCCATAAGTTTGAGCGATCGCACTCAGACGCTTCTGCCAATCTGTGACTGTTGGCCTTAGAGGATAAGGACTGTACTGGATAGATTTTTGGAAAAATTCAACCGCCTCTACTGGATGGTTACTATAGTACAATTGCCAAGCCATCCAAGTCAATGCTTCGTAAAAAGCCGGATTTTCTAACTCGCGGATGTGCTGCGGCAAATCTGGTTTGGCGAAAAATTGCTGTTTTAAGGTAATAAAAAGATTGGCTTGTTTGAGAGCTTTTTTTATGGATACATTTTGATCGTGCTGGCGGTAGGATACTGTCACTTGAGGCAGCCATGCTGCTTGGCAACCCAAGAGGGCTAAACGCAGGACTAAATCTGAATCGTCTACTGAATCAAATTCTGAATTAAATCCGCCTGCAAGTTCGAGCCAATGGCGCGAAAACATCATGGCGCTGGGAAGTACGGGCATTTGTACTATCCAAGTTTCTAAATCTAATTTGGGGAAATATTCCCAAGCTTTGATATCGGAAATTTTGTCGCCTTGCTGGTTGACAATGCGCCAGCCGCTGTTAACAATTCCTAAGGATGGTTGCTGGCGAAATAGGGATATTTGTGCTGCTAATTTATCTGGCCAAAAGAAGTCATCTTGATCTAAAAAAGCGATGAATTCGCCTTTGGCTTCTTGAATTCCTCGGTTGCGGGCTGCTGCTACTCCGGCATTTTCTTGATATACGTAGCGAATTTTGTCAAAATAAGGCTGCAATACCTGATGTGTCTCATCTGTCGAACCGTCGTCTACAACGATAATTTCTAAATCAGTAAAAGTTTGGCACAGCACGCTTTCTACCGCTTGCACGATGTAGCGAGATCCGTTGTATGCTGCTATAATTACGCTGACTTGCGGTGTGCGTGTGGCTGCTGACATTGTTTACCTGGTTGTTAAGTAGAAGGCCGAAGGAAGAGGGAAGAGGGAAGAGGGAAAAAGATATACACAACAAGCTTGAGGGCGAGCCGTATTTTGAGTTTTATTAGGTGGATTTACTTGACTGGTTGCTATCTTAGTTTAATCGAAATATGTGTTTGCTCGACTTGCCTACAAATTAACTTAAAGTTCGTTAGCGCAGCCCTCGAAGAGGATCGCACCAATGGCATCCAGATACTCGGCATTTACCAAAAAAAATTGGTTGAAAGCCCCAATCCGGAGCGGGAGAAATTAAAATCAGACTATTCATTACTCGATTCGTCGGACTTAATGGTAGAGTTCGATTTAAGGTGTCAACTGTCAACTGTCAACTGTCAACTGTCAACTGTCAACTGTTGAAAGCCGGCCGATGTCGGTGCACGATTTGGAGGATATTAGAGAGGTTTTGCTCTACAATTACACAGGGAATTATTACTAAACAGGAATGTTAAAAGTGAATTCAGAAACAGCAGCGGTTGATTTGCAACAACAGGCAGAAATATATTTAGCTTTAGGGAAGTTGGATCGGACGATCGCACTTTGCCACCAAATTCTCGAATCCCACCCCGATTCCGCCGAGACTTGCAAAACCCTAGGAAAGGCGCTGCAAGCTCAGGGTAAGCTAGAAGACGCTCGGTATTGGTATAAAGTTGCGATCGCCCACAAACCCGATTTTGCCGAAGCTTTTGCTAACCTCGGCACCCTCTGCGCTAGTTTGCAACAATGGCAAGAGGCGATCGACTGTTACCAAAAAGCGATCGCCCTGCAACCAGACTTTGCAGGATTTTACCGCAATTTGAGCCGGATATTTACCGAAGTCGGTCAACCTCGGCAAGCAGCCGACTGTTGGTATCAATCACTCAGCGTGGAACCCATCGACATACCGGAAGAATATCTAGATTTGGGCAATACCTTATTGGCGCAAAACAAGCCACAAAAAGCTCTAGTTTGTTACCACCGCGCTATTTATTTAAACCCTAGTTGTTGTGAAGCTTACACCAAATTAGCCGAAGCTGCTAGCGCCCTAAAACAGTGGGACGAAGCTATTGTTAACTACCGCAAAGCTATCAAGCTGCAACCGGATATTTCGGAGTTACATTACAAATTAGGCAATGTTTTGCAAGCCAATAAACTCTGGCGCGAAGCAGAATCTGCCTACTGCGAAAGTATTGAGCTGAATCCGAATTCTTTTTGGTCTTACTACAATTTAGGCAGCGTTCTGCTCGAATTAGAACAATGGCAAGAAGCTATTATTGTCTACCGCACGGCTGTGGCAATTGACCCAAATTTTTCTTGGTCTTACTACAGCCTCGGCGAAGCTTACGGCAAATTAGAAAAATGGTCGGAGTGCGCCGCAGCATACCAGCACGCTGTTGACTTAGACCCAAATTTTTCTGGTTCTTGTCACAAGTTGGGAGATGCACTTTTTCAATTAGAAAAATGGTCGGAAGCTGCGACAGCTTACCAGCGGGCGATCGCCCTTAATTCCGAATTCTTTTGGTCTCATTATAATTTAGCATTAACTTTAGTTAAACTCCAGGATTGGTTGGCAGCAATCTCCGCCTACCAGCGCGCCATCGAACTCAATCGAGACTTTTCTTGGGCTTACCACAATTTAGGAGAACCGCTGTTAAAAACCCAGCAGTGGAAAGCAGCAGCTACTGCTTATCAGCGCGCTATTGAACTCAACCCCAATTTTTCTTGGTCTTATTATAATTTAGGCGATGCTTTGACTGAGATCCACAACTGGAACGAAGCTGTTTCTGCTTACCTTTGTGCGCTGCAAATCGAACCCGAACTCCCCAACATTGACGCCAAGTTAGGCGATGCTCTCATCAAAAGAGTGCCGTCAGGGTTAGATCCGGCAACGAGTTACTATCACCACGAATTGCAGCCGCTGCACGCTCCTGAATTTTACTGCGAAACAGCCCAAAAGTTTGCCGAGAGCGATCGCCCCGACGCAGCTACAGTCTTGTACTTGATGGCGTTAGAAATTCGGCCGCAAGATGCCGCAATATCCGGGAAATTGGCGGAAATTTTGCAAAAAAAGGACTTTACGGGCGATCGCAGTATATTATCAGAGTTGGAGAATGACGATATTCGCGATCGCTACATTGCCCGAGTCGTCAAAAATCACACTTTTGCAGAAGTCGGGGGATTGTGGGGAACAGTCAACGAAAAAGTATCTGTAGCAAGCAAATACGGTGCAGTTTCTCTGACAATGATTGATGTCACGCCCCCAGCCGCACACATTTGGGATGATTTTCGCGATCGTATGGCAAGTTTAAATATTGCTAATTATAATTGTATCAGTCAAGATATAACTCAGATTCAGCTTGCAGAAATTGGTGAGCCTTACGATGTCGTCCACTGTGCAGGAGTTTTGTACCATCACCCCCACCCTTTGCAAATTTTAATGAGCTTGCGTCAAATAACAGGGCAGTATTTAATCTTAACTTCAGCAATTACCCAAGAACTTATAGAAAACGAGCGGGGACGCTACGAAATTCCAGCTTCTGGGGTAATCTTCATTCCCGCTTTGGGCGAAGCAGAACGAGCTATCTTAACAGCTTACTGGCAACAGTACACCTACGGCACACCAATTCTCGGAGTAATTGATAAAGCAGTTTTTGACATCAACGACTTTGGCCCATGGTGGTGGCTTCCTACAGCTTCTGCTTTAGAATCTATGTGTAAAGTAGCTGGCTTTAAGGTTTTAGATAAAGGATTGACTTGGTACAATAACGCTCTGACTCTATTGCTGGAGATTTAAAGATTGTGCATTCAGTTGACAGTTGTAGGGGCGGTGGATGGTGCGTGCCCGCCCTCTTCGTTAACAGTTGACCGCTTGAGGGCGACCTCTACCTAGAAGGAAGAGGATTGGAGTAATGAATAGTCTGATTTTAATTTATTCCAAAAGGGAGAGGATTTAAACCAATTCTTTCTGGTAAACGAACAATTTCAAAAAATCCGCACAAACAAATGATCGAAAATTCTATTTATGAGATGATTCCTAGTTCTCTTCCTCCAATATTCCTACTAGAACCCAGTCTGTTTTTAATTGCCAAATAAAATATACGAACCGCACCCGATGGTTGGGATTTTATTAATTACCCAAATCCTTGCTTTATTGCTTCTGACTTATCTTCTACATAACTAAGCCTTATTCCATCCGTTACAGCGGTTCTCAAAAAAGTGATGTATGCCCTATGCCCTATGCCCTGTTTGCCCTATGCCCTATGCCCTATGCCCTATGCCCATGAGTACCTCATATGGGAGATCGAAAAGCTATACATCTTCTGTTACATAATCCATTGCCGAACTTCCTTCTTCCTTTATATTTGGAAAAACACTCAATGAACAATCAGCAACCAGAGACGGCATTAGGAAACATTTTAGTAGTAGACGATACGCCAGAAAATCTGCGGCTGTTGTCTACAATGTTGACTCATCGGGGGTACGCGCCCCGCTGCGTGATTAACGGGCAAATGGCTCTGAGAGCCTGCAATTCTAATCCGCCCGATTTGATTTTACTCGACATAATGATGCCGGAAATGAACGGCTACGAAGTGTGTCAGCATCTGAAATCCGAACCTAAAACTCGCGAAATTCCGGTAATTTTTATCAGCGCTAAAGATGAAGTTTTCGACAAAGTAAACGCATTTGCAGTAGGAGCCGTTGACTACATCAGCAAGCCATTTCAGTTTGAAGAAGTGCTCGCCCGCATCGAAAGTCACCTGACCCTGCGGAACTTACAAAAACAGCTAAAAGAACAAAATGTGCTGCTTCTAGAAGAAATAACCAGCCGTTTAGCCGTTGAAAAAACTCTTTACGAAAAAAACCAGGTTTTGCAACAAGAAATCAGCAACCGCCTCGCCGTTGAAAAAGCCTTGCAAGAGCAAAACTTGCTCCTCCAACAAGAGATATCGAACCGCAAGCGCGCTGAATCTGCCCTCTTAAAATCTAACCAAGAATTGGCGCGGTCGAATGCCGAACTAGAACAATTTGCTTATGTAGCTTCTCACGACTTGCAAGCGCCTTTAGCAACTATTGCCAGCTACGCTCAACTTTTAGAAAAACGCTACAAAGACCAACTCGACAGCCAAGCTATTAAGTTTATCACCAATATCGTTCAGGGCTGCACGAGAATGCAAACTTTAATTGACGATTTGCTCGAATATTCGCGAGTTGGTCGCAGTCAGAAACCCTTTGAATTGGCAGATTGCAATCATGCCGTCCAGCAAGCAATTGCCAACCTACAAGGGGCTATCCGCAACGCTCAAGCAGTTGTTACCTACAGTGAATTGCCAGAGGTAATGGGGGATATTTCTCAACTGGTACAGCTTTTTCAAAATTTACTCGGCAATGCAATTAAATATCGCCACGATGCACCGCCTACGGTTCATATTACCGCTTCCCAACATGAGGAAAACTGGTTGTTTTCTGTGTCGGATAATGGGATTGGGATTGCTCCACAGCATCAAGAACGCATCTTTCAAATTTTCCAGCGCTTGCACACTCAAAGAGAATATTCTGGGACAGGTATTGGTTTAGCAATTTGTCAAAAGATTGTGGAACGTCACGGTGGATCTATGTGGGTGGAGTCGGAACCGGGTCAAGGTTCAACTTTTCACTTTACTCTCCCTTAATCGAGACATCAAGCACACACTTATAGCGGTTATCGGAAAGATGAGGTATTGACCAATTCATTAACCATTACAAAATTCCGCAATCCCCGAATCCCCGAATCCTCGAATCTCAAATCTCAAATCAAATTTGTACCTCATCTTTCGCTCGAAAGGCTATATAGCGGTTCTCAAGCGTGGTGAGGTATTCCCGATGCCCGATGCCCTATGCCCGATGCCCTATGCCCGATGCCCGATGCCCTATGCCCGATGCCCTATGCCCGATGCCCGATGCCCATGAGTACCTCATATTTTTGAGAAAGGCTATATCCAGAAGCTAGATGACAGGAGAAGCTGAATTAAATCCTATATTTTCAGGGCGAAGCTTGAAGGTAGCAGTTAAATTGCAAGTTAGAATAAAACATATTTCGCGTTGACAGCCGAGTGAATTTGTGATATAATTATAACTCTTAAACACAAGTTTTGTAGCGTTCAGTCACACCGCAATCCGATCGCCGATGTATGTGTAGGTGCAATTCGATAACTCCCCCGGAAATAAAAGATAAAATCCAAGTTAGCTTGAGACAACTTTTAATTAATAAATATTATGAAAGCAGTTTTTAACTTAGCTGTACCTCCTACGTGCTTCAAGGTTCTGTTAGTAGAAGACCACCCTCAGGAAGCTGAGCTTATTGAAGATTTGCTCTCAGGAATTAGCGGCCTGCAGTATATATTGCTGACGAAAGTAGAGTGCCTCAGCGAAGCGCAGCAGCGATTGAATCAAGAAAGTTTTGACATAATTTTATTAGACCTTTCACTACCAGACAGTCAGGGCATCGAGACGGTGGCTCGGATACAAGAGTACGGGGTAAATGTGCCGATCGTAGTTTTGACCGCCCAAAACGACGAAGAGCTGGCGCTGCGGTTGATTTCGGTGGGCGTACAGGATTATTTAGTCAAAAGAAAAATCGACGGCGAACTGTTAATGCGATCGCTCCGTTACGCCATAGAACGCCAGAACAGTCAAGATGCTTTGCGAAAAAGCGAAGAAAAATATCGCTCGGTGGTGGAAAATTCCCTGATCGGAATTGCCATCGTCGCTCCAATTATTGACCCCGCAATTGCTGAAAATTGCAATTGGATTGAAGTTAACGACGCGCTGTGCGATTTGCTCTTATACGAGCGCGACGAACTCGTAGACAAGCATTGCCTGGAGCTTACTCATCCAGAGGATTTTGAGGCTAATTTTGAAAAATTTTCTCAGATGTTAGCAGGTAAAACCGACGGTTACATCTCAGATAAAAGGTGGTTTAGAAAAGATGGCGAAATAGTTTACACGCGAGTTTCGCTGCGCTGCATCCGCGGCCTAGATGGATCTATTGACCGGATAATTGAAGTGGTGTTGGACGTGAGCGATCGCTACCGCTACGAAGCACAACTGAAAGCATCTGAAGAATTTTTAAACCACACTCTAAATGCGACCCCAGATCCAATTTTTGTCAAAGATGACCAGCACCGCTGGATGATATTAAATGATGCTTTTTGTCAGTTGATAGGGAAATCTCGACAAGAACTGATCGGCAAATCAGAATATGACTTTCTTCCAAAATCAGAAGCGGATGTTTTTTGCAGAAAAGATGAAGAATTATTGGCAAAAGATATCAGTTTGGAAACAGAAGATAAATTCACCGACACTGCGGGGAAAGAATGGATAATTTCTACCAAAAAAAGCGTTTTTAAAAGAGCTGATAACAGTAAAGTAATAGTTGGCACAATCAGAGATTTTACCGAATACAGACGGCAGCAAATAGCTCTGGAACAAAGCGAAGCTCGATTTCAAAAACTCGTAGCTAACCTGCCCGGAGTAATTTATCAATTTCGCTCTTCAGCAACTGGAGAAAGATCTTTTCCCTATGTCTCTTCTGGGAGTCGCGAACTTTACGAATTAGAGGCGGAAGTAATAGAGCAAAATGCAGAATTGTTTTTCAGCGGAATTCATGCAGACGATCGCTTAGATTTAGAAGCATCGATCGCAATTTCAGCCGCTACGCTGGAACCTTGGCGGCAGCAGTGGCGGCAGATTATGCCATCCGGAAAAGTTAAGTGGCTGCAAGGAGCATCCAGACCGGAAAGGCTCACCAATCAGAGCAAATCTGAGAGCAAAGGCGATATTCTCTGGGACGGTTTAGTGATGGATATCACTGAGTTAAAGCAGGCACAGACAGAGCGCGATCGCTTTTTTACTATTTCCTTAGACTTGCTTTGCATTGCTGGTTTCGACGGCTATTTTAAACGATTAAACTCTGCTTGGTCAAATGCTCTGCGCTACAGCAGTGCCGAACTGCTCGCCAAACCATTCATCGAATTTGTTCATCCAGACGATCGAGCAGCCACCTCAGCCGAAATGGAAAAACTAATCGCCGGTACGTCCATTATCTACTTTGAAAACCGCTATCTTTGCCAAGACGGTTCCTACAAATGGTTGCTGTGGACGGCATCGCCTTTTAGCGAAGAAGGTTTGATTTATGCAGTGGCTCGCGATATTACTTCTCGCAAAAAAGCTGAGTCGGAACTTCAGCGACAAGCAGTAGCAATGGCCGCTGCTCATGACGGCATTGCTATTTTTAACGCTCGTAAAGAATGTATTTATTCAAACGACGCTTATCTTAAAATGTACGGCTTGGCTAGCGCTAGCGAACTGTATGGGAAGAAATGGAAAATGCTCTACAGCCGTGCTGAAATTCAATATCTTGAACGTGAAATAATCCCGGCGCTCCAGGAAAAAGGGTACTGCAATATAGAAGCGATCGGTCAGCGGCGCGACGGTACTAAGTTCCCTCAAGAATTGTCGCTGACAATGCTTGCAGGGGGCGAGATAATTTCGATCTTCCGCGATATCACCAAAAGAAAACAAGCAGAATCAGAACTGCAATCTAGCCAGCGCCGCTATCAAACTTTAGCAGAAGCATCGCCGGTTTGCATATTTCACAGTGATGCCTTTGGTAATTGTCTTTATGTGAATCAGCGGTGGAGCGAAATCACGGGATTAGATCCAGAATTAGCAGCCGAAACAGGCTGGATGAATGCCGTACATCCTGATGATGCCGAGCGGGTGAAAAATGAATGGTATGGAGCAGTTATTAACAAAATTCCTTTTAAATCAGAATACCGCTTTCAGCGTCCAGACGGTCGGGTAATTTGGGCGATCGGTCAGGCGATCGCCGAAATCGGAGACAAGCACGAAGTTAAAGGCTATATCGGCAGCATTACTGATATTAGCGATCGCAAACAAGCTGAATTAGACCTACTGCGGGTGACTCAAGCCGTAGAAAGCACCAGTGATGCGATCGGCATTGCTGACTTGACAGGGCGATCGATCTACCACAATCAAGCCTTTATTGTGCGGTACGGCTACACAGCAGAAGAACTGAACGCAGCGGGTGGAGCAACGGCAATTTATCCGCAAAATTCAGTGCTGCAAGAAATGTTTAAAACGATTCGTAAAGGCAAATCTTGGCAAGGCGAACTCAAAATCAAAACTAAAAGTAAGGAACTGGTAACAACCTTATTTCGCGCTGACTGTATTAAAGATGAAACTGATAATTTAATCGGGTTTGTGGGAGTAATTACCGACATCACAGACCGCAAACAAGCTGAGATGGCGCTGCTAAAGCAATTAAGGCGAGAACGCCTGGTAGTTGCCATGCTCGATCGCATTCGCTCCTCCCTCAATTTAGAAGAAGTCCTCACCGCTGCTGTCGATCAAGTGCGGCAATTATTGCAAACAGACCGCACAGTTATTTACCGCTTTAATCCCGACTGGAGCGGCACTGTAGTTGTCGAATCCGTGGCAAAGAATCGAATTTCGCTCCGAGGTTTTAACAATTTTGACCTCTGTTTTAAAGATAAATTTGTTGCTATTTACCAGCAAGGCTGTATTCGAGCTATCGAAGATATTTATGGTGAAAATCTGAGCGAATGCTACATTAAAATTCTCGAAAGTTTTGAAGTGAGAGCTAACTTAGTAGTGCCGATTTTACAAGCACGAGAAAGCATTTACCCTGCCCAATCCACCGCAGAAAATCAACTTTGGGGACTGCTGATCGCCCACGATTGCAGCGGCCCCCGTGTCTGGGATTCCTCAGAAATAGAATCCCTGCGGCAATTGTGCGTGCAATTGGCGATCGCGATCCAGCAATCAACACTATTTCAACAAGCACAAACCGAAATAGCCGATCGCAAACAAGCAGAAGCAGCCCTACAATTAGCTAAAGAAGCCGCCGAAACCGCCAACCGCGCCAAAAGCGAATTTCTCGCCAACATGAGCCACGAACTCCGCACGCCTTTAAACGGGGTTTTAGGTTACGCTCAAATCCTCAAAACCGACAGAGACTTAAGCTGCGATCAACAAGAAAGTCTCAGCAATATTCAACATTGCGGTCAACACCTGCTGATGTTAATCAACGATGTTTTAGACCTTTCTAAAATCGAAGCTAGAAAAATGGAACTCTACCCGGAAGAGTTAAATTTTCTAAATTTTACGAAAAACATTGCGGATCTGTTTCAGATGCGGGCAGATCAAAAAGGAATTTGTTTCAATTACGAACAAGTATCGCCCCTGCCCACCTGCGTCCAAGTCGATCAAAAAAGATTGCGCCAAATTCTAATTAATTTACTCAGCAATGCGGTTAAATTTACTAACAGCGGCGGAGTAACTTTCAAAGTCGGCTATGTCGGCACAGAGGCCTGGAGTCGCAGACAAGGAGAAACATACGAATTCTCGCTTTTGAGTTCTGAACTCAAAGAAAATTATCTGCGCTTTTCCCACAATGCGATCGCAGCTAAACACGCTTTAAAAATCCGATTTCAAGTCGAGGATACCGGGACAGGAATAGATAAAAGCAAGTTAGAAGAAATATTTTTGCCGTTCCACCAAGTAGGAGGCAATACCTTTGTTGAAGGTACGGGTCTAGGACTCTCGATCAGCCAGAAATTAGCTAAACTGATGGGCAGCAAAATTCGCGTCAACAGCACTTTCGGAAAAGGCAGCACTTTCTGGCTAGATTTAGAATTGCCCGCAGCCAAACGCTACTTAGAGGTGTCTCCTTTGCGGGAAAAACGCTGGCTGGTCGGTTTTGTGGGCAATAAGCGGAAAGTGCTAATCGTGGACGACAATCAACTAAATCGCGATTTGTTGTGCAGGATGCTGGGGCGTTTGGGATTTGAAGTTGCAGAGGCACAAAATGGTCAAGAATGCCTCTACAAAGCAGTCAAATTTCAACCTGATGTGATTTTAATGGACTTGCAAATGCCTGTAATGGATGGCTTAGAAACTACAAGGAGACTGCGGCAGTTGCCGGAATTAAAAGATGTCGTGTTAATCGCTTTGTCAGCTAGCGTTTTCGAGTCGGCGCAGCAAGAGAGCATCCTTGCAGGGTGCGATGATTTTCTTCCCAAGCCGATCGAAGCAAATCACTTTTTGGAACAGTTGCGCGTGCATTTGGGACTAGAATGGATTTACGAGGAATCTCCGGAAAACCAAAATTGTAAAACTCCCAGTTTGTCACCAGCATCTGATTTTCCTGCTTATGCTGCTCTGTTACCTGCGGCTTCTGAGTCGGTAGCAAAAATTGTGAAACTTGCGGCTATGGGCGACATTGAAGAAATTTTTGAGGAGAGTGCTAAGCTGGAAAGTTTGGAACCAAAATTAGTGCCGTTTGCCACGAAGCTCCGCCAACTTGCTAAGGGATTTCAGCTCAAACAAATTCGGAATATTTTACAGCAGTATATCGATGGTTAGTAGTTATTAGTTATTGGTTATTGGTTATTGGTTATTGGTTATTGGTTATTGGTTATTGGTTATTGGTTATTGGTTATTGGTTATTGGTTATTGGTTATTGGTTATTGGTTATTAGTTATTAGTTATTGGTTATTGGTTATTGGTTATTAGTTATTGGTTCAAATGCCCAATGCCAATGCCCAATCCCTCCGCTACGCTCCGCCCAATGCCCAATGCGTACCTCATGTTAGTGAGAAAGGCTATATAATATTCTGTTGTTTCACTGTAACAGCCAACCAAATAAATCTCCTACTGTCAGTTGCAATTCCCTGGCAAAAGATGGCACGGGCAATAACTGTTCCGGTTCGTCAAACACCTCGGTTGATTGAGCCGGCCGATATACAAAAACCGATCGCTCTTCTGGATCGATTAACCAACCCGTTTGAGTTCCGTGTTTGAGACAATGTAAAATATTTTTAGTAACTTTAGTTTGGCTTTGGTCGGGGGAGAGGATTTCAATTGTCCAATCCGGGGCGATCGCAAACACATTTGCCACACCGCCATTTTCGTTGCGGGGAATGCGCTCCCAAGTGAATACAGTCACGTCGGGAACGATCGCGCGACCGCCAAAAACACACCGCAGTTCGGGAAATGCTCGCGCCACCTTTTGAGGTTTGAGAGCAGCATTAGCAGCACTTGTCAACTCGCCTTGAATTACACTATGTTCTCCTTGAGGCATGGGTTTTTGAATGATTTTACCGTCAATGTACTCGCTGGCTGGCTTGGTTTCTGACAACTTCAGAAACTCTTCGAGTGTCAAAGATTTTGGCAGGGTTTGTACCATCCGATTTTACCTCTAAAATAGGAGTTTCACCTGCTATTTTACCAAAAATGGCCCGACTCGCGCGATCGCCGCTCCGCTTACTTCTTGCTTCGGCTATACCACCTTGCATCCTGCGGCTAATCTTGCTTCTATATATTCAGAGACAGTTTTTTGAGAGATTTGGGATTGAAAATACTTTGCCTCAGTAACGGCCACGGAGAAGATGCGATCGCCCTTCGCATCTTGCGAGAAGTGCAACAGCACCCGCATCCCCCAGAATTATTAGCCGTGTTTCCGCTAGTGGGGGAAGGGCAAGCTTTCGCTCAACTAGAAAACGCCCGCATCATCGGCCCGGTGCAGCGGATGCCTTCGGGTGGCTTTATCTACATGGATGGAAGGGAATTTTTGCGCGATGTCAAAGGCGGGTTGCTTCAGTTGACTCTAGCTCAGTTTAAAGCTATCCGCGCTTGGGTGCGATCGCAACAACAGTCTGGAAATCACAACGCCGCGATTTTAGCTTGCGGGGATATTGTACCGCTGCTGTTTGCTTGGCTCAGCGGCGCGCCCTATGCCTTTGTCGGCACGGCCAAGTCCGAATATCACGTGCGGGACGAGCAGGGGCCTCTGGCTGGCAAATCCCGCCCGTGGGCTTGGAAGATTTGGTCGCGATCGGTTTATTTCCCTTGGGAGCGCTGGTTGATGACTAGAAAGCTCTGTAAAGCTGTTTTTGTGCGGGACGCCCTCACCGCCGAGACTTTAGAAAAGCTGGGAATTCCCGCCTACAATCTCGGCAATCCCATGATGGACGGACTCGAACCGGAAAACCCCGCCCGTTTTTACGGCGCTGATGCAGAGTTTCGGGAAATGGAGCGATCGCTCGTCATCACCTTACTGCCCGGTTCCCGAGCGCCGGAAGCCTATGCTAATTGGCTGCTAATAGTAGAGGCTGTAGCCGGAATTTTGTCTCTGTTTGGCGATCGCAAATTGTTATTTTTCGGAGCTATTTCTGGCGAGTTAAACTTAGAAGCTTTGCGACCTAGTTTAGAATTTTTCGGCTGGCGCCAAGAGGGCGAAACTAAAACCCAGCGGCGAGAAGGTAGTATTTTGCGACCTGCTGTTTCTAACGCTCAAGAAATTAGGAAAGAATCTCCTAATTTGCTATTGCCCTTGACTTTTGTGCAAAGAAAAGCCACGATGATTTTAACTCAGCAAAGTTTTAACGATTGTTTGTACCAAGCCGATTTAGCGATCGCAATGGCCGGAACCGCTACAGAACAATTTGTCGGTTTAGGAAAACCGGCGATCGCCATTCCCGGAAGCGGCCCGCAATTTACTCCCGCTTTTGCCGAAGCCCAAAGTCGCCTCTTAGGCCCCTCCTTAATTTTAGTCAAACATCCCGCCGAAGTTGCCGGCACTATCCAGTCTTTGCTTCGCGATCCTGACAGGTTGCAGCTAATCGCTGAAAATGGCTGGCGCCGCATGGGAGAAAGCGGTGCATCAGCCCGAATTGCCGAGTGTTTAATTCAACGGTTCGACGAATCCAACAATTCTTAATTGTCTGGAACACTAGGAATACAACAATATTGTATCCCTGTTCAATATCTTTAATTGCACTTTATTGAAAAAATATTGTTCGCTAATTACTAACTTCCGTCGTTCGTAGTGAGAAATGCGATTCCTCCGAGCTTATGCGGACTAAAGTCCTCACTACGAACCAATTTTACAGTTCGTAGTGAGGACTTCAGTCCTCTGATTGGATGCGGACTAAAGTCCTCACTACAAACCAATTTTACAGTTCGTAGTGAGGACTTCAGTCCTCTAATTGGATGCGGACTAAAGTCCTCACTACAAACCAATTTTATCGTCGTTATTCGAGTAGGTTAATACAAGAGCGTACCTACCAATACTGCACTCGCAGACAATTTCAATTCGCCTTTTTTTCCGAATAATAGAACCCAGAAATCAGCCTAAGAAATTTTAAAATCCGACTTCACCAAAACACCCGGTTCTCGCTGCATAGGAAGCACATCTAAAGTATCCAATTGCGCGCAATATTTTAAATCTTCAATCACACCCAAACCGAGGAGGCGCTGGCCGTGACTGGCTTTTTCCAACAATTCATGCAGCCGATCTTGCCAGTGCAAATAAAGAGCGATCGCCCCAAACACTTCATCGTTACCAGCAAAATCGATCGCCGGAATACCGCTTTCTGCTAAAAGACTTTGGGCGATCGCACCAGCACACACCGTATCCTCCAACGAATAACTCCCTTCCCAACCAGAACCCACAATCCAAATACTTTCCGGCTTTTTGCTTAACAGAAACTGCACCACAGATTTGCGGTTGTTCAAAGCCGCCGTCAACACCGTTGCAGCATCTTGCACTCGTTGCAAAGCCCGAGTACCATTAGTTGTGCTGATAAAAATTCGCTTTCCAGTCACCTTTTCTGGCGCGCAGTCCAGCGGCGAATTCCCCATGTCAAAACCGTCAACTTTCGCGCCACCGCGCTCTCCGGCGCGAATCCGCTTGTCTCCAGGCCATTTTTCGCTCTCTGCCATCAGCTTATCTAAGTCGCTGAAAACTTGCACAGCTTCCGCCCCATTATTCAAGGCCGTCGCCATTGTCGTAGTCGCCCGCAGTACATCAACTGCGATCGCGCAAGCCGGCATCTTGTCTGCTGGCGTAAGTTCCGGGGTATGGTAAATAAAAAGCTTCACTTTTGGGCAACCTGCAATAAATCCTCATACGCAATAATAATAGAATTTGTACCCTGAGCATAGCCGAAGGGCTTTCTTCCTTCTTCCTTCTTCCTTCACCGAATAGCCGGGTTTGAAGCCCCAGCAGGTCGGCAGATTGTGATAAAAACGGAGTTTAAATCTCCGTTCTTATCAATTCGCTGTCAACTGTCAACTGTCAACTGTCAACTGTTTAACCATATGTCAAAACAGCTCAATTCAAATCCCGCCCCCGCAGCCATTACCGCTCCCCTTGGACTTTTGGTAGGTTTCACCTATCCTTTTCGAGCTTTCACGCTGATTTTTCAAACTCCCAAGCTGTGGACTTATGTATTAATTCCCGTCGTCCTAAATTTTTTAATTGGTATCGGTCTTTATTTGAGCTTGCTATTTCCTAGTTTGGCAGGCATAGACATTTTAGTTGCCGATTTGTCCGTCAGATTTCATAATTTAATTGTCAGTTTGCCAGCTTGGCTGAGCTTTCTCGGCGTCTTGACAATCGGTTTTGGCTGGCTGCTGCGCGTACTTTTAGTTTCAGGACTTTTGTTAATAATCGGGTTTTTGTTAGTCCAGTTTGGCGTGATTTTAGGTTCGCCCTGGTACGGCAAATTATCCGAACAATTGGAACTTCTGCGGAACGGTCAATTGCCCGCAGAAGCACCAATGAACTTGGCGAGTATTTTTCGGGATCTACAAATGGCGATCGGCTTTGAAATCCGAAAACTACAACTTGTGTTCAGCATCGGGATACCGCTCCTGCTGCTGAATTTTATCCCCGGGCCCGTATCTATTCTTAGCAGTTTAGGAGGCGTAGCTTTGGGCGCGACTGTTGTCTGTTTGGACTTTTTAAATGCACCTTTGGAACGGCGGAAGCTAACTTTTCAGGAGAAATTTGAGATATTTCGGGCGAGTTTGCCGGCTAGCTGGAGTTTTGGTTTGGTTTGCTTGGGTTTGGTGAGCATTCCCCTGTTAAATCTGTTGGCGATTCCGCTATGTATGACGGCGGGAACTTTGTTTTTTTGCGATCGCATTTGGCCCGCCCGCTTCGCCCCAGAAGAAACCAACAGCCCGACCGAATCTAACATTACAACTTAAAAACTAGCGAGAGGCTTCTACTTTCTGCCGAATGCCTTCTACCTTCCGCTGACTCTGAGATTTAAAACTCAGAAACGGGCTTAAAAATATCCAACTAACGAAAAAGAAGGAAGCTGTAAATAGCTGGACAATATCGATCGCCGACAGATATCCGTCAGACAATAGTGCAATACTTCTATCTGTCAGCCCGAATATCCAAGACAGAATCCCAAACAGCCAAATGCCTTTTTGGAGCATTGGCAAAAATGCTGAAACTTCAGAGTTTTGCTGCTGGTTCATTGATTTAGCCCTTGTTTGCGAAGAATCTGGTTAACCGCGCACCCCAAGGGCTTAAGGATTTTTGGTCTCCTCGGATTCCCTTTGTTATCTATATGTTAAGAAATATTTCTCAATATTGCTACTCGCCCGTGGAGGTATTTCCGCATCTATCTAAGGAGGTAGTCGCAGCCTCAAAAATAGGTAAATTTTGCTACACTTTCGCAGGAATGGCGATCGACCTCTCACCACGAGTCCGCTCTTGGCATTAGTGCCACTCCTTGATATAGTGAGTGATAACTTTTTCGATTTTCGATTTTCGATTTTCGCATAGAATATCAAAAAGTTGGAAATGACTTATTGTGTATGGATTTAAAGCTTGCCAACAGTTGCATTATTTTAGGAAAATGGTGTCACAACTTAGGTAAAAAAACTCTGGGATGCAGAAACTAGGTTTTTTCACAAAAATCCCACCAGAGAACGCGAGGGATATCGATTGAAAAACCGATGAAAAACCAAAGTAATCAACCCGCTGTCCGTTAGACTTATCAAAGACCGAAATCAAAAGAATATGTTATTTAACAGTATTGAATTTCTAGTATTTTTTGCAATTGTTTTCAGCATATACTATTTCCCTCCCTTGCAAAAACTGCAAGTTCCCATTCTCATAATTGCCAGCTTCATATTTTACAGTTGGAACGCTCCCGCACTGCTGTCAATCCTGCTACTATCAATTGCGATCAACGCTACAGCAAGCTTTCAAGTTGCCAGAATCTCAGACAAGAAACAGCGTTTTTTTTGGGCTTTATTAGGAGTAGTTCTGAATGTATTAATTTTGAGCTTGTTTAAATACGCCGGTTTGCTCACTAACTTTGTTGCAGATGTTTTTAATATTGCTCGATCCGAAGGCAGTATTGCTTATTTATTCTTGAAATTACCTCTGCCAATCGGTATTTCTTTCTACACCTTTGAAGGCATAAGTTTAGTGGTAGATGTACTGAGTCAAAAAGATAAAAGCGAAAGCGAAACAGAATCCCACGCTTACGTCTCACCCAAATTCAGCCAACACCTGCTCAATACTTCATTTTTTATTAGCTTTTTCCCCAATTTACTCTCAGGCCCTATTTTAAAATCCAAGACATTCTATCCCCAGATTGAGCCTAAATATTTAAAAGACATTTCTTTCAATTTCATTTTTAGATCGCTCACAGTCGGCTACTTCCTAAAAATGGTCGTCGCCGACAACTTAAAAGACTATACCTTCTGGATCAGCTTTCCCTACTACCAAGGATTTGGAACTATTACCAACCTGACGCTGCTGTTCGGCTACTCAATCCAAATCTTCGCCGATTTTGCCGGTTACTCCTTAATTGCGATCGGTTTAGCAGCGGCTTTGGGCTACGCAATTCCCGACAACTTCAACTTTCCCTACATCTCCCGTTCCCTCTCGGAATTCTGGAGAAGGTGGCACATTTCCCTATCAACTTGGCTCAGAGATTATCTATACTTTCCCCTAGGAGGAAACCGTAAAGGAAAAATCAGAACTTATCTTAACTTAATGACAGTAATGACTTTAGGCGGATTGTGGCACGGTGCTGCTTGGAGTTATGCAGTTTGGGGCATTTATCACGGATTTGGTTTAGCAGTAGAACGCTTTTTTGGGTTCGACAAATCCAAAAATAAATCCCCAGAACCCAATTCAGCAGAAACCAAACCAATCTGGCAACAATTATTATTTGACAGCCTTAGCGTTGTAGGAATTTTCTCTTTTGTTTCCTTCGGATGGCTGCTTTTCAAACTACCACGATTTGAAGAAGCAGTTGACTTCGTAGTTACTTTAGTTCGCAACTATAAAGTCAAGCCTGGTTGGACTCACATTATTCCGACGCTAATTTTTTCCCTGCCAGTAGTAATTTATCACATTCCTCATTTTCCCACTTGGCAAAATCTGATGAAACATGATTCACTTAAAAAAAATCAAAAATTCTGGAGTATTTATCAAGATGTAGCTTTAGGAATTATGCTGGCAATGATATTCCTCAACAGTGGCAGCTCGAAACAATTTATTTATTTCCAATTCTAGAAGGTGTTCAATGTTTATAAAATACAAGTTGCGATCTATTCTGCGCCCGGTACTAATTTTCCTGTTTCTAATGAGTTTTTATCAAGTTCTCGTCAGTGGCGGAGTGTTACCAGCTTCTGACGGAGTTAGCCTAATTCAAAATAATATTGTCAAAGCTCAAAGGTATGTATATGATGATTCCGATCGGAAAATTGTCATGGTGGGTAGTTCTCTATCTGCCAACCTTCGTGTTGCAGACATTGGAAAGGGCGTAAAGAGCATAGCTTTGGGGGGAGGATCGAGCCAGACGGGTTTAGAAATAGTTAAAAAAAGTAATAGCAACCCTCCGATTATTTTGGTAGAAATTAACGATACTATTAGTCGCACAATAGATAGGGATTTAGTTGAATCTTTGTACAATCCTGTTTTTTATTGGATGCGCCAGTATTTGCCAATACTGAGAGAAGAATATCGTCCAGTCAGTGTTTTTATACATTCGTTAAAAAAAGGCTATAAATACAATCAAAAAGCAACTAAAGAGGCACTAGACAGCATAGAGGCTCGCAATCTTACTCCGGAATTATCGCAAAAAGCTATCCAAACAACTGTTGATATTCAAAGCCAACCTTTGTCTAAAAAAGATGCAGAAGATATCAAAAAAGAAGCTGGTGTAATTAGAGCTCAAATCGCTGAAATCAATAAAAATAGCGGGGCAAAAATAATTTTATTTGACATTCCTCAAGAGTCGCGAGTTGACGCTGCAATCAGGAGAAAACAAGTCCGAGAATTGACTAAAAAGCTGTTTCCGTCCGATCGCTTTGAGTGGCTACCTCCCCCGCCCCCGCGAGAATGGCGCACCAATGACGGCATTCACTTGATCCGCAGCGATGCTAGGGATTTTGCCAAGTTTTTGAGTCATAAATTGTTGGGCTAGTCAGGGCGGGGACTCTTGGCATGGCCCCTGCAAAGGAAAGCTTGTCATTCTTTTTGAAGTATGTCATACTACAAATATCCGTGATGTCAGCTTAAAAATCGTAAGGTTTGCAGTCAGGACTTCAGTCCTCAAAGCCGTAAAAGCCACACGAGAAAGAGTTTGACGATCGCCCTGCAAGCATACTCGACGTGACTTCAGCATCAATAATATAGAACTATGGCACGATTAAATCAGATTATCGCGATCGAGAAAGGCATCAAAAGCCGATCGATCCAAGAGCTAGCAGAAGCCCAAAGAGCGCTCCAAAAACCCGCTGTGCTTTCGGGAATCTCCCGCACGTACCGCCCCAAAGACGAAGAAGGCGAACAACTGCCACCCGAGTCCAAAAAAGTCGAAGTCAAAGCCGAAGAGATTATCCGCAAAACAACAGAAGTTTTGACCAAACTCTTCGACGTAACCGCAACCAAAGATTGGACAAATTGCAGAGCCCGCGCCGACATAACTGTAGACGGAAACGTGCTGTTAAGCCAAGTTCCCGTCAGCTATTTGCTATTCATTGAAAAGCAACTGTCAGATTTGCAAGCATTCATCAAAAAACTTCCTGTTTTAGATGCTTCCGAGACTTGGAACTTCGATGCTTCAGCCGACTGTTGGGCAACAGAACCGGTGCAAACTCTCAAGACTTTTAAAACTCCGCGCAATCACGTGAAAGCTGAAGCTACGGAACATCATCCGGCTCAAGTCGATGTTTATTACGAAGATATTACGATCGGCTACTGGCGCACTGTCAAGTTTTCTGGAGCTTTACCAGCGCAGCGGATCAATGAGTTGCTGCAAAGGGTGGAAATATTGCAGAAAGCTGTGATGTTTTCCCGCGAAGAAGCTAACAATTCTGAAGTTGAAGAACAGAGAGTAGGAGAGCGAATTTTTCAATTTATTTTCCGCTAATAGCTTGCTTTTTTGATAGTTATGGTTTAAGATATAAACAGAGTACAAGCTCAATCTCAAACTTTAATTTAAACTGTACAAGTGTGACAGTGCAGGTTCGATTCCTGTCCCTTCTACCTAACCTAGAGGGTAGCCCAATTGGCAGAGGCAGCGTTGCGTACAAATTCAATAGCAAGTTATCACTCTAAACTCAGCATTCACCGCCGATCGCCAAAACGAATGTCAGGACTACGTCATCGAGGTTGCTGGTTCAATTCCAGCCTCCCCAACCAAACACTGGGGAGTAGCTCAATCGGTAGAGTGCGATGAGATTAATCTTAAATCCTTGACTTAAATGTGGTAGCGTGTAAAATGGCCGGTAATAGAAACCCAGTAGTAAGGTCAGAACTACTGGGTTTCGCGCTAATAATTGAATCAATCCGTTAAATCCGTCAGTCCAGGACGCATCAAGACAGATGATTTACTGCATCAATCCTCAATGCGAACAACGGGAAAATACTGCTGCTACTCAAAATTGTCAGGCTTGTGGCACGGCTTTACTAATTGCCGATCGCTATCGTATCATCAAGCCAGTGCGATCGCCCAATCCCGCACGCCCCACAGACATCTTTGAAGTCCAAGATTGGGGAACCGGGGAAAACGAATGGGGAACTGTCAAAGTTTTAAAAGTCTTGAAACACACACACAATCCCGATTTACTTCGTTTGTTTCAACAAGAAGCGCGGGCATTAATTTGGCTAGGAGGAAAGGGAAGAGTTCCCCAAGTCGAACCAGACGGTTATTTCCAAATCACAATCCCCCATAACTCCCAAAAATTGTCTTGTTTGGCGATGGAAAAAATTATTGGCGAAAACTTGGCAGAATTTCTAACTAAACATCAGTACATTTCTCAAACATTAGCTGTTGATTGGCTGCAACAAATGCTCTATATTTTGGAGGCAATTCACAAATATCATTTAGTACATCGGGATATTAAGCCATCCAACCTGATGCTTGCAGCGGATGGGAAATTGCGATTAATTGACTTTGGGGCTGCAACAGAAGCGGGGATTGATACGACGCCTGTAGGTTCTGCTGGATACTCTGCGCCCGAACAAATTGCAGGTAAACCAGAAGTGCGATCCTCTTCGAGGGCTTCGCTAACGGACTTTTTTGCCCTGGGGCGTACTTTTGTGCATTTATTGACCGGTTTACCGCCGATCGACTTTCCCGTAAATCCTACAACTGGTAAGATTAATTGGAGAAACCAGGCTGTAGGTGTTGACCAGTCATTCGTAGAGTTGATCGACCAATTGATGGAACCGCTACCCGAAAACCGACCAGAAAATACCCAAGTTATTTTAGAAAAACTCAAAAATATAGAGCTTTTGATTGCCGGCGCAGAACCGAAGTAATAATCACCGTGATAGTAGCACTAGCAATCAAAGTAAAAGCAAGCTGCACAACCCATTGAGTCGCTTGCTGGTAGTTGGAAAAGCGATCGTTGAACTTCTCGACATCAGTCGCTAGGTGGTCAACACGGGTTGATAGGTGGTCTAATTTTTCGATTACATTTGTCAGTGTTGGTTCGGTGGATGGTGTGTCAATTATCTCTGGTTTCTCAACTCAATAATTCTATGATATCAGAGCGGAATTGCCGATCGTAAAAAATAGTAAGGTTCGTCCCGAGCTACAATCTGCAAATTTCATCGAACATCTCACAAGGTTCGTAGTGCGGACTTAAGTCCGCAGCTTTTTGCGGACTAAAGTCCGCACTACAAACTGTTTTTTATGATAATCGAGCAGACATGATATGACGCACCCTACAAGTTGATAGAACACAATATAGTCTTTCGATTCCTTGCCCAATGCCCTGTTTGGCCAATGCCCTGTTTGCCCGATGCCCAATTCCCTGTTTGGCCAATTCCCTGTTTGGCCAATTCCCAATCAATAAATCTCTTCCAACCTGCGAAAATCCCGCTCAACTTCCGCCCACAAAGCCCGATTGTGAGGGTCAGTTTTCACCGCCTTTTTCAAATAAATTCTCGCTTTGTCAACCTGCTTTTCTCCGATCAAATGCCGTCCCCAGCGCTGATAGGCGATCGCCTGCCACTGTCGCACCTCTCGATCTTCGGGCATCCGCTGGGCCAAACCCTCAATTAGGGCGATCGCCCGCGGAAACCTCTGATATTTCAGCAACTGTTGCAGTTCAAAATAAGCATCTTTTTTTAACTTGTCTTCCGCCGCCGACAGATCCTGCTTATCTTCAGTGGGTTGCTGTTTCCGAGTCACCTTAACTGTCTGGGGTTGAGCTTTCACCGCCTCTGCTGGCGGTGTCGGAGGAGGTGGCACATTTGAATTGGCAACTTTCGACTTCGCAACATCGGCGGGGGCAATATTCACCAGGAACTTATAAGCCTCAGTAATAGTAATAAACTTATTCTTAGCCTGTTCGTTTCCCGGATTCACATCGGGGTGATACTGTCTGGCTAACTTTCGATAAGAGGCTTTAACTTGCGATAAACTCGCACCAGACCTTAGCCCTAACTGTCGGTAATAATCTGCAATATCCATTTACCATGAATCAAGTTTTATAATACCATTAAATATGGCAGAATCCTTAAATGTAAAGATTCTGCCAAAATTTGATGCGAACTAGGGTAGTGCGAGGGTTGCCCGCACTACTGAAGCCGAAAAAATAACTTACGGACGATCTTCTACCACTTTGTCGATCAAGCCGTATTCTTTGGCTTCCTCGGCGGACATGAAATAGTCGCGATCCATGTCTTTCTCGATTTTCTCGATCGGCTTTCCGGTATTGCTAGCATAGATACCGTTGAGTTGGTGGCGCAGTCGCAGAATCTCCTTCGCCTCAATCTGAATATCCGTTGCTTGTCCCCGCGTGCCCCCAGAAGGCTGGTGAATCATGATCCGCGAGTGAGGCAAAGCCAACCGTTTGCCCTTCGTACCCGCAGCCAGCAGGAAAGAACCCATCGAAGCAGCCAAGCCCACACAAATCGTCACCACGTCAGATTTAATGTGCTGCATGGTATCAAAAATAGCCATGCCTGCCGACACCATCCCGCCGGGGGAATTGATGTACAAAATAATATCTTTGCCCGAATCTTCCGAATCGAGATACAGCATCACCGCGATGATTTGATTGGCAATTTCATCGTCAATGTCCTTGCCCAAGAAAATAATCCGTTCCCGGTAAAGGCGATCGTAGATATTAATCCACTGAGTATCATAACCACCCGGCATTTTGTAGGGAACTTTTGGCACACCTATAGGCATAATTCGGAACTCCGTTTAGTTGTTAATCGGCCAAAGAGGGCATTGGGCATTGGGCATTGGGCATTGGTTACTTGTTATTAGTTACTTGTTATTAGTTACTTGTTATTAGTTATTTCTTGGTTTGGAGTTTTTGGTGATAATAACCAATAACTAATAACCAATAACCAATAACTAATAACCGAGTTAGATAACTCCCGCAGCAACGGGTTTCGCCAATTCTTCCGAACTTTCAAGAACCCGATCGATCAAACCGTATTCTTTAGCTTCATAGGGCGTCAGGTACAGCAACCGATCCATATCTTTAGTAATCTTGTCGATCGGCTGACCCGTACAGCTTGCAAAAATATCAAGCATTGTCGCTTTATTTGCCAGCACTTCCTTAGCCCGAATTTGAATGTCGCTGGCTTGACCTCGCGTGTAAGCCTTGGGTTGGTGCAATACAATCGAAGCATGGGGCAAACTCGCCCGAAAGCCCTTTGTACCGGCAGCTAACAGCATCGCAGCCATGCCCATTGCCGAACCGAGACAAATAGTCTGCACGGGCGGCTTAATATACCTGATCGTGTCGCAGATAGCAAAAGCTTCCGTTTCAAAGCCGACGGGTTCGCCGCTGTAACCAGAAGTGCCGGTCGAGTTGATGTAGATTTTGATCGGCTTATCCGGGTCTTCGTACTGCAAGAACAACAGTTCAGCGATAATGAGTTCTGTTACCGCAGGTACCAGAGGCATACCCAGATAAACGATCCGCTCCTTCAGCAACAGGGATGGCAAATCGGGAGGCGGCGTCCGAGAGTTGCCTTCCCCGTAATATTGCGATTGCACAGCTTTAATGGGTGTTTTCATCGAAAATGTTGCCTAAACTGATGGAGCTATTCGTGAAGTACCCCTACTTGCTTCGCTAAGTCAGGGCTTCCAACACAGCTAACAAGGACGGTCTTATTCGTCTTTCGGGTTTGCCACTTCATCCGCCGTTGCCTCTATCCTGCAAGCAAGATTTTGGACTTACGCAGCGTCCATAGCCAGTAGTCCGCCTTCCGCAGACCGAAATATCTGAGTCGTACCTATACCATGTCCATCCTGTGCCTCATCCTACTACCATCATTGGTGTTTCAGAACGAGCGGGTCAGCGGGCTAGGTCTTCTCCAATCTCTGCCGAGTACATACTTTAATTACCCAAAGGGTGGCCTCTTAGTCAGTTGGATGGGTCGCAACCAAAATTATTATATCAAATCTCTTAGATGGCTGCCCTAAGCCCAATATATGATTTTTCGTCTTGTCGCCCATCCCTACCTTCGGAGAGCTACTTTTGTAATATTAGTCTAAGATCCTAAAATTACAGGGATCAAAGGCAATCCCACTATCCCTTCAAAACATGAAGGATTACTTTTTTTAACTGGGATGCGAATCCATGGATTCAACGGTTGGCGTTGTCTGGACTCAAAAAACACATAAAGTATTGCGTGTCACTCTAACGGGAATTTGAGCTTACAAGAGACAGATATCGTTTGCATCATAAACTTATTATACTTCATCTACACAGTTTGAGGAAGGCGTTATACCCAGCCCCGCCTTCCTCCCTGCCCCCTTGTGGGCAGGGTTTCCAGGCGGGAATACCTTTATGAAAGTTAGTTTGCTCCCTGCTTTAAATGACCCCAACCTTGATGCTGCTGCGCCATCAACCCAGCGCCAGCTAGCCGTTTCAGTGTCGGCGACGGCAAGTGCGATCGACTCTAGCGTACCTTTAAACCTGTGCCTGATTCTCGACCACAGCGGCTCGATGGGCGGGCGCCCCTTGGAAACCGTCAAACAAGCCGCCGGACGCTTGCTGGACAGGTTAAAACCTGGGGATCGCTTTTGTGCGGTGGCTTTCGATCACAAAGCCAAAGTCCTCGTCCCCAATCAAGTTGTCGGAGACCCTGCTAACATTAAACGACAAATCGAGCAATTGCGCCCCGCCGGCGGCACAGCAATTGATGAAGGCATTAAGTTAGGTATTGAAGAGTTGGGGAAAGGCAAAAAAGAAGCGATATCTCAGGCGTTTCTGCTGACTGACGGCGAAAACGAACACGGCGACAACAATCGCTGTTTGAAGTTGGCGAAACTGGCCGCTGAGTACAACATGACTTTAAATTCTCTGGGATTTGGGGATAACTGGAACCAGGATATTTTGGAAAAGATTGCTGATGCGGGCGGCGGTGCTTTGGCTCACATTCAGCGGCCCGAAGATGCGGTTGATGAGTTTGGCAAGCTGTTTACTCGGATCCAAGGTGTAGGTTTGACTAATGCTTATTTGCTATTTTCGCTGATGCCAAAAGTGCGGTTAGCCGAACTAAAACCGATCGCGCAAGTTGCTCCGGATACGATCGAATTACCGGTGCAGCAGGATGGCGATCGCTTTATGGTGCGTTTGGGAGATTTAATGAAGGATGTAGAGCGAGTAGTTTTGGCTAATATTTATATTGGACAGTTGCCGGAAGGTACGCAGGCGATCGGGCAATTGCAAATTCGCTACGACGATCCGACAGTCGGTGAAGGTTTGCTTTCCGATCCTGTTGCAGTTTCGGGTAATGTCCTAAAAGTTTATCAGCCTGCACTTAACCCGATGGTACAGCAGCACATTTTAGCTTTGGCTAAGTACCGCCAAACTCAACTCGCAGAAACTAGACTGCAACAGGGCGATCGCGCGGGTGCGGCCACGATGCTACAAACGGCGGCTAAAACTGCTCTACAAATGGGCGATAAAAGTGCCGCAACAGTCCTGCAAAGCTCTGCTACTCGCTTGCAGTCGGGTGAACAATTGACGGAAGCCGATCGCAAGAAAACTCGCATTGCTTCTAAAACTGTTCTTAAGTAATCTCATGGTTTGTAATTCTCAGGAAATCCGGCGATTGGAAATCGCGACTACACAAACAAAGTCCGCCTTCTCGGACTAAAAATATAGAAACCCGCGCTAGCGGGTTTTGTTTTTGCGTTCGTTTGCACTCACCAGTTAAAATTTGTGGATGCTTTAGATGCTCGATCGTCTAGAATGTTCGTACCACCTATCAAGAGTGCTTGTATGAGCCAGACAATATCTGATAAAGTACGCTGGACTACCGCCGATTTAGAACTATTGCCCGATAACGGCGATCGTTACGAAATTATTGATGGAGAGTTATTTGTGACTAGATCACCGCATTGGGGTCATCAACAGACTTGTGGCAGATTTTTCTCTGTTCTAGATAGTTGGTCAATGTCTGCTGGTTTAGGACGAGCAGCGATCAATCCGGGTCTGATTTTTACGGATGCTGATAACGTCATTCCTGATGTAGTTTGGGCAAGTAATGAACGCTTGGCCCTCTTGCTAGACGAAGCCGGACATTTAACCGCTGCACCCGAGTTAGTTGTTGAAGTATTGTCCCTCGGTGCAGACAATGAAAGACGGGATAGAGATTTGAAACTCCGACTCTATTCAGTGCGAGGAGTACAGGAATACTGGATTGTGAATTGGCGGTTGCAGCAAATTGAGGTTTATCGCAGGGAACAAGCAAGTTTAAGATTAGTTGCTACGCTGTTGAGTGCTGATGAATTGACATCGCCTTTGTTACCTGGTTTTAGTTGCTCTGTAGCTCGAATTTTTGCTTAGATTATTTATGAAACTCTTTTACAGGGCGATCGCACTTTGCGGATTTGTTACCGTTTTCGGCGGCATATCCCCTGCCATTTCTACTCAAAACTCACCAATACTCATCGTTCAAAATTCGGCTGAAGACTTATTTAACAGCGGTTTAGCCAAGTCAGAGGCTGGAGATATCCCAGGGGGGATCGCAGATTACACCGCAGCTATTGCCATCAACCCCAACTACGCCAAAGCTTATAACAAACGCGGCATCATTCACGGCCGCTATCTCAAGGACTATCCAGCAGCCAAAGCCGACTTCGATCGCGCCATTGAAATTAACCCGAAATATGCCGATGCTTACTACAACCGTGCGAAAGTCCGCTATTTATTAAAAGACAAACCGGGCGCGATCGCTGACTATCAAAAAGCCGCCGATTTTTATCAAAAAGACGGCAAGCCAGAAGATTATCAAGATGCAATGAAACACCTGCACAGGCTGCTATTATAAATGTTTTGGGAAACAGGTTATAATATAACCACAGCTTTAAAATTTTCAAATTATGACCTTAAGCAAAAGTTACAACTACGCCTCCCATGAAGACTATTTAGAAGGGGAAAAATTTAGCCCGATCAAACACGAATACAGACAAGGAGAAATCTACGCAATGGCGGGAGCAAGCGATTCTCATGAGACAATTGCAGGCAACTTATTTGCGCTGCTGAGAAACCACGTTCGGGGTACAGGATGCCGCATTTACATAGGAAACATGAAAGCCAGAATTGAGCAAGCAGACGTGTTTTACTATCCAGACATCATGGTGACTTGCGACGAAAGAGATAGAAGCCTTGAATATTTCAAACGCCACCCGCGCTTAATCGTAGAAGTTCTATCTCCAACAACAGCATCATTCGATCGCGGAAATAAATTTGCCGACTACCGCACCATAGAAACTTTGCAAGAATACGTAATTATCAATCAAGAAAGAATCGGTGTAGAATGTTATCGGCGCAATGCAGAAGGGCGCTGGGAACTTTACCCTTACGTTGCTGGCGAAGAAGTTCGCTTGGCTAGCGTAGACTTTCAATGCCCGATCGCCCAAATTTACGAAGATGTTCTAGGAATCAGTTAAAATAGTCGATCGCACAAACACCAAAAATTCATCTGCGTTCATCAGCGGTTGAACACTCGAAATTCACCCCGTCAAAAAATGCCTGCAACTTCCACCGTCACTGTCACCGTACCCGCCACAACCGCCAACCTCGGCCCTGGTTTTGACTGCATCGGCGCCGCTTTAAGCCTCCACAACTCCTTCCAATTCTCTCTCCTCGAACCCCCAGCAACCGAGAAACTAAAAATTACCGTTACGGGCGCGGAAGCAGCCAAAGTCAAGACAGACGACAGCAATCTCGCTTACCAAGCCTTTGTCAAGTTATACGAATACCTCCGTCAATCCCCCCCACCAGTTGCAATACATATAGATATGCAAGTGCCGCTGGCGAGGGGTTTGGGGAGCTCCGCTACAGCTATTGTCGGTGGGTTAGTCGGTGCAAATGAGTTAGCTGGAAAGCCTTTGAGTCAGGTGGAAGTGATGCAGTTGGCGATCGAACTTGAAGGACATCCTGACAATGTTGTCCCCGCTTTACTCGGAGGCTGTCGCCTCGCTGCTAGCGATGCACCCCCCCAACCCCCCCTTAGTAAGGGGGGGCTAAGAGAAGAATCTCTTCTTGGTAAGGGGGGGCTGAGAGAAGAATCCCCTCTTACACCCCCCCTTAGCAAGGGGGGGCAGGGGGGGGTTCTCTGGCAAATTTGCGACATTCCCTGGCATCCCGATATTGTTCCCGTGGTAGCGATTCCCGATTTTGAACTTTCGACAGCCGAAGCGCGCAAGGTTTTGCCAACAGATTACAGCAGGGCTGACGCGATTTTCAATGCGGCACACTTGGGTTTGTTGGTGCGGGCGTTGGAAAAGGGCGATCGCAATTGGCTGCGCTGCGCTCTCCAAGACAAAATTCACCAGCCTTACCGGCGATCGCTGATTCGGGGATATGAAGCTGTGCAAGAAGCTGCGTTGAATGCAGGGGCTTGTGGGATGGTGATTAGCGGTGCGGGGCCGACGCTTTTGGCTGTAACGGATGTTACTAATGCTGATGCGGTTGTGAGGGAAATGGCGGCGGCTTGGGGGGATTTTGGGGTGAAGGCTGATGTAAGGGCGATCGGGCTTGATAGCCAAGGCGCGCAAGTGTCAAATTTAGGGTTGTAAATTTAAACAACAATTCTTTACATATTCCTGAAAAACAGAAGACAATTTAAACAAAATTTTATCCTCTTTTATTTGAGTTACTAAATATCTTTGTTGTAAAGACTGTAAACCATTAATTAAATCCATTGATGATAAATCTAAACTTTGTCTTAAATATTCTCTGGATACTGGTCGATCGAGCTTACTTAATTCTAAAACAAGTTGCTGTTCTGTATGTGATAATCTGTTAAATAACTGGTTCAATTTATATTGCATATCTTTGGCGATCGGCAAGCTATTATCAGCTAAAAAATCATTAATTTTGCCATCAAAAATATTTTTTATGAGAGAGGCAATACTTTTTAAATAACCTGGATTACCTTCATATAAATTCATTAACTTTGACCAACTGTCCTCATCTTTTAAGCCACTAGCTTTCATAATTTCTACATCCTCTAAATTTGATAATTCTAAACATTTAATCGGATATAATTCCTCATCTAAACACTCCATTTCTGCACATTGCTCTTGACTAACTAAAATCACATTACTTTGATGCTCAGTTTCTGCAATCGTGGCGAACAAGCTTTGATAATCTTGATATTCAGATTTATATTGTCCAGAAAATTGACCGGGAACAAAAATATTATGAATATCATCAAGGATAATCAAACATTTTTTGTCTCTCAAAGCATCTAATAATTGTTTTAAGTTATCATCTATAGTTTCTTTAGCTTCTTGTTTACAAGCATTCAAGAGATCGTTAACCAATAACTCTAAATGTTTAGGAAACTTTAGGCTTCTCCAGATAATTACTTCAAATTGTTGTCGATTGAGATCGACAAACCTTTTAACGAAAGTAGTTTTACCAATTCCACTCAATCCCAATACTGAGATTAAACGAGTATTGTCATTGCTAATCGATTTAGAAATAATTTTAAGTTCAGGTTCTCTTGCATAAAAATTGATGATTTGAGGAGCTACGGTTAAATCGTGATATGAGGTATGTTGAGTAGTTATATCACTTTTTTGATGTTGTTTATTATGCCGCTCTAAGATTTGTGAACTAAAATTAAAGTTATGATTAGTACCAATACAAATATTTTGAGATGATTCAATATATACTCTTTCTAAGCTAGAACGAAAATTAGTTTTTTTTATATCCTCATCCAATATTTCCGATAAAAGTTGCCATAATTCAGCCCCTACATCACCTACATGATTTTTAGTGACATAGCACTTCTGGGCGATATCATCATAGGTTTGTCTTTCCCAAGTCCCCTCAACTACAGCCCTTTGAACATCATCTAGGTGCTTTCCAGTTCGTTCAACCACTAGCCGATCGACAAATTGTAACAGTTGGTTGACATTCATAAAAGCTATACATGGCAAAGGTTTAGCCCATTATAGCTGAATTTAATCCTATCTTTTCCTATCTTTTCCTATTTTTTGCTTAATATTCTGTAACACAGATCCCGTTTAAATCCGAGTTTTTCCGATCGCAGTCTCATATTTAATTTTGGTATGCTCTTAAATCGAGCACAGGCTTAAAAAGTCGTGCTTTTTCCGTTGTTGATGATTTTTTAGGAGCATTACTAAAATGACACAAGCAAAAGAAAGATTACTCACTGATACTTATTCACAAAATGATTGTATAGTTCTTGACCTTGAAGAATTTGACTTAAGTGACTTAGATGCACTCAAAAATACAGCACTTGGTAATATTTTAGAAATAAATCTTCAAAATCGAATGGCAACATCTCATAACGTACACACTAGCCATTCTTCTCACGATCAATTTAGCCAATCTCTTTGGGGGTAGTCAAGCACTGGCTACTACAGAATACTAATTAAATGGCTGCTAAGTTACTTCAAGCAATAGTAGCCATTTAATTCTGGCATACATAATTTATTTTTTGAACATATCATAATTTATGGCTGAGTTTACACCCTTACATTCGCTGGTTTGTAAAGTAGTATCCCGTTGCAATCTTAACTGTGATTATTGCTATATGTATCAGCATAGCGATCAAAGTTGGCAACAGCAACCTTTGAAAATGTCTGAAGCAACTATCACACAATTAGGTAAGAGAATTGATGAACATACCACCAAACACCAAGTCTCAGAATTTTCTGTAATCATGCACGGTGGAGAACCTCTTTTAGCAGGGTTAGACTATCTCAAAAAATTTCAAGAAATTATTTCAAAAAATGTGCGTAATGTTAAACTAAGATTTGGCATACAAAGTAATGGTGTGTTGTTAAACGATGAAATCTTAGATTTCTGTATTTCTAATAATACAACAATAGGTCTAAGTATGGATGGCGATCGAGAAGCTAACGATTTGCACCGCTTAGATCATCAAGGTAAATCTGCATTTTCCAGTTTAGAAAAAACTCTTCAATTATTAAGTAGCGATCGAGGACGGAAAATATGGGCAGGTTTTTTATGTGTGATCGATCTACATAACGATCCTGAAGCTGTATATTCTTATTTATCACAATATAATCCTCCTTCGATTGATTTTTTGTTACCTTTAAATCACCATGATTTAAGACCTCTTGGTAAAGAACAATCTCTTGATGTAACTCCTTATGCAGACTGGCTACTTAAGATTTTTGATATTTGGTATCATCAAAAACCTCAAACAATCAAAATTAGGAAATTCAAGGAAATTATTTTGCTAATGCTAGGATTGCAAGGAAATTCAGAAGAATGGGGCTTAAACCCTGTTGATTTTGCCGTTATTGAAACCAACGGTGATATTGAAGCCGTTGATTCTTTGAAAGTTACTTATCCCGAAGCTACCAAGTTAGGAATGGATATATTTACCCACAGTTTTGATGATATTTTTGACTCCCCAAAGGTTATTGAACGTCAAGAAAAGTGGCAATATTTGAGCGAAACTTGTCAACAATGTAACTTAGTTAAAGTTTGTGGTGGTGGTTATCTTCCCCATAGATATTCTAGCGAAAATTACTTTCATAATCCATCAGTGTATTGTTCCGATCTCAAAAAAATGATTACTACAATTCGCCACCAAGTAATTGAAGATATGCAAACAATAAAGAAGAAAAAAATTCCTGCTGTTTAGTCAAAATTTGTCTTATTAAATTAGGGTTAGCGCAATGAAGATCGATCTGGATATTAATACAATCAAAAACTTAGTTTCTCCTACGGGGGCTTCCGATCCATTAGTTAAAGTAATTTACTTAGCAGAATATCATAGAACTTTGCTAAGGTTCAGTAATTTCTCTCAAAAACTGCAATCAGAATCACCTAAGTTAATTGATGGTTTAACCAACTTTTCTCAATCTTTTGAGTTGGTAAAATCATTTTCTAAAAATGCCCAAAGAAAGATTTTACGCTATCCATCTTTTAGCGTTTGGTTAGATACAGCTTGGCAATTAGTTAACCGCAAAGCTCATATTATGTTTCCAGAAATGCACATTAAGTTTCATCTGGAATATTTCGCAAAGTTTATTTTAGCAATGGCAAAATATGACAATATAGAAGATTTTGAGTGTTTTTTATATACCGATCGTAATGGAATTATTGCCATACCCGGAACCGGAATTTATTTACAGCATCCTCAACATATTGCTTTTCAAAGATTGCGTTTTGTTACCACAACTAATGATAGTTTTAATATTTATACAGATGGCAATCAAAATTTGGAGATGGTTCAAAATGAAATACCTCATCTCAATAACGGAATTGAGTTAAATGCTTTTGATAGCGATCTACGCTTAGGTGGTCGCTACGATTTAAATTTTGAGGAATTAACACCAACTTCCACTATTAAATGGTTATCTAGTTTAGAGGAAGCTTGGTTTTGGATAGATAGTTGTTCAAGTTTATTAGCAAGTGAAATTGTAATGGGAGTACAATCTTTAGTTCCAGTACATTCTCATGCTATTGATGTTCATAGAAGTCAGACATTTCGTGAAATACCCGGACTTCTCGTTTTATCTTGGATGTCAGATACCTCAGTAATAGTAGAAGCTTTAGTCCATGAATATCATCATCATAAACTTAATGCTTTATTAAATTTAGATCCAATCATTGTAAAAGGTAGTCCTGAAGCAATTTATTATTCTCCTTGGCGTGACGATCCTCGACCTCTCAGTGGTATTTTGCAGGGAATTTATGTATTTCAAGCTGTTTTAGAATTTGGGCATAAAATGCTGAAAACAGATATACCTGTTTTACAAGAAAAGCGTTTGCAACAAAGAGTGTATACTGCTAAAAAACAACTGCTAACTGCACTTAAAGTTTTAAAGACAAATGCAGAATTTTCTTTGATTGGTCAAGCCTTGATTGAAGGAATAGAAAAAAATATCGGTCGAGTTGAACCTGAAATTTCTCAAACAGAAAAACAACTGATTGACGTTAGATTAAAAGAACATCAGCATAAATGGGAAGCGGCAAATCCTAATTTAATCGGGACACAAATATTGCCAATTCAAGTATCTATTGATTTGGCAAATAATGACAACAATACTATATTCAATCAATCCTGTCAATGGCTGGGAATTACACCAAATATTGATTTACGTCCCTTAACTTATCTGAGACAACCATTCGATCTAATTCTTGAGACTTTAGTATCTGTTTACCACGATAAAGGCTTAAAAGAATTAGAAGACATATTAAAAGAAACTCAGTTCGGAGATTCAATTTTATTAGATTTAATATGTGGACATACTGCTTATATTAATCAAGACTATCAGAAAGCAGCAGAATTTTATCAAAGTTGTCTGGAGCAATATCCTAATGCTCCTTATTTTTGGCAATGTTTTATGTTTGCAGTGAGACATTTAAACCTGTTAGAAGATTACGAATTAATCTTGCTTAATCTAGATAAACTTGTTGCTAATACTTTAGAAACCAAAAGATTAGTCAGGCAAAACCCAAGCTCTGAAAATAAAGTTCAAATGATGGTTGAATTAGTTAAAACATTACTTAACTAAAAAGATATGAATACAGCAAGTTTGAGCAAATACTTAGTAAATAGTCCTTTTAGCAAATACCTTGAGATATTTCCTGATGGGGGACAATTACCTTCTTTTATTGCTACTGTTAAAGGGTTAAAATCGGCAACAGATTTATGGGTGCAAAAGCCAAAATGGAAATATTTTTGTGAATTAGCTCAATATTTTGGCTTGTATTATTATGTAGATGCTTATTTCGATCGAGATTTGGGAAAATTAAACAGTTTACCTCAAGAGTTATTTACTACAACTAAAGCTGTTTTTAGTAAGGAATTTTCTGACCAAGCTCATGTTTTTATTGCTAAATCACAAGATGCTTTAACAAATGCAATTGCTTCAGGATGGTATCCTTTAGTTGTCGGTCAAAGAGTCATTGAAAAACATTTACCAGACCATTATACTTTTGGAAAAGCACTAGGTTATCCTCAATGTTGTCTTGATTTTTTTCAAGAGCGAAATCATTGGAATTTTTATAATAATTACTATGAAACTTATCGCAATACGATTAACAAACCTACATATTTCTCAAATGGATTATTACGTCATACTCCATTTTCACTAATTCCCCATATACCTTGTTCTTTTAATTGTGAAGCATCTATCGAATATGCTCAAAAAAATCGCCTTCTAATTAATGAGGAGAGCCAAAAATATTTAGAAGAAATAGAACATCATTTGCAAACACCAATTTTATGTCTTTCAGAACTTAAGATTTATCGTTTTGAAGGTAACATTGTTGCTGAAAATGTAGTCAACTATCAATCTGTAGAGGCAATATATCCTACATCACAAAATGATTTACTATATCAAATACTTGTTAAAGGTGATACTTGTATTGTTGAGGGGAATATTATTAGAGTCTACCGAGACAATGTTCAGATCAGTGCTTATTTTGCTAGAGGTGACAAACATGAAGTAGAGATTCCATTTTTAATTAGTTTTTACAAAGATACTTAATTGACAAAATAGGTATTATTAAAAACATTTTAGGGGGCATAGAAAATGTATACTTTAGTTTTAATTAGACGAGGATTAATACAATGAATCTTGTAGAAAAAATTATTAACAATATTCAAGAAAAAGACTTACAATATATTCTTGATTTAGAAAAAGAGATTTTGAATTCTAAATTAACTTTAGATATAAATTTGTTAATAGATGTGGAAGATCAAAAAACCGCCCAACGATATTTCTATCTTTATACACTACCGATGTTAGAAGGACTAGGATTATTAGAGCAGCAGGAAAATGCTATCTTTTGGGGGACTGTGCAATTATGTTTAGATTTACATCTAAGATATGTGGATTACATCATAGATGATGATAAAATAGACATTAGCAGATTATTAATTACGCAAAAATCTTATAACTATTTATTCCGATCGCAAATGCTACTAAATCAAAAAGGCTATTTGTGGGGTTCCGATCAAATGGCTATTTATACGCAATATTTTGACTACGAGAAGGAGGCAAATACCGATCTGTTTCATGATTTTGGTAGCTTATGGAGACGAGTATCTCCTCTATTCATTGTTTCTGGAAGTTACTTAAAATTATCTGGTCAAATAGTTGATTTTGATTTTTATTACAAACGATATATAAGTTCTTGGCTGCTCAAGGCAGATTGCTGGGATATTATTAAGGATATTCATAAACAAAACACTCCGATTACCCATTTAGTATATAATTACGATGCTCAAATTGATAAGAATGTAATGTTGATGGCTAAGACTATTAACTCTATTGATGTCAAACTCGATCGAGGTTTAACTCAAATCAAAAACCACATATCTAACAAACTTCCAATATGGAGAATAATTATTGAAAGTTTGTTGTCTTAAAGTTTCGCGATCGGGTTCGTTCTGCAAAGCATGATTTATAACTTAATTACAACATTCGTTTCGATCGCCCATGAGATATTCCCAACATTAAGCGCCCTCAGCGGTTAAATAAAAATTTGGTGATTTTGAATACAACTCCCGACTCAACAGCCGATCGCACCCCTCAATTTTCCGTGGGGATCTAAAGTTACCCTAAAGTTCGCCCCCCTTTTCCGAAACCCTCCGTAATATAGAACTTACAGGACGATCGGTCTCATCGCCGATTCAGCAACACCTGAAAAATCCCAAACCAGGGAGCCATAACAGGGAGGATATCAAAATCATGGTAAACGCGCCCACAGGGGAAGCCCGCCTAGGCCCAACCGAACAGGTACAAGCCTTAGACCGCGATTGTACAACTCTATCCCGTCATGTATTCCAACAACTTCACAGCTTTTCACCAGACGCTCAGGATCTCAGCGCCCTGATGAATCGCATCGGATTGGCCGCCAAGTTGATCGCAAGGCGACTCAGCAGAGCTGGACTCATGGAAGATGCTTTAGGCTTTACAGGAGGTGTCAACGTCCAGGGAGAATCCGTCAAAAAGATGGATATCTATGCCAATGAAGTGTTTATATCGGTATTCCAACAAAGCGGACTTGTCTGCCGTTTGGCTTCCGAGGAAATGGAAAAACCCTATTATATTCCTGAAAATTGTCCGATCGGGCGTTACAGTCTGCTCTACGATCCCATAGACGGTTCTTCTAATCTTGACATCAATCTCAATGTCGGTTCCATATTCAGCATCCGCAAGCAAGAAGGGGATGATGCAGACGGTTCGGCCTCAGATTTGCTCCAACACGGACATAAACAAATTGCCGCTGGTTATGTGCTCTACGGCCCCAGTACCATGCTGGTTTATTCGATCGGGCAAGGCGTTCATTCTTTTACTCTCGATCCCAGTTTGGGCGAGTTTATTCTAACTAACGAAAACATTCAGATTCCAGACAGCGGCCCGATTTACAGTGTCAATGAAGGTAGCTTTTGGCAGTGGGATGAATCTTATCGGGATTACATTCGCTATGTACATCGAAATCAAGGCTATACCGCCCGGTACGGTGGGGCTTTGGTGGGAGATTTCCACCGGATTTTATCTCAGGGAGGCGTGTTTTTGTACCCAGGAACGGTGAAAAAACCGGAGGGCAAATTGCGCTTGCTCTATGAATCGGCTCCTTTGGCGTTTTTGATGGAGCAAGCTGGTGGACGCGCTAGTACGGGTATTCAAGACATCTTGGATGTTGTGCCGACTAAAATTCACGAGCGCACGCCTTTGATTATTGGTAGCAAAGAAAATGTAGCCCTGGTTGAGTCTTTCATTAAAGAGCGATCGCGCAATCCCATAACACTTGAAGAGTGAAGTTATTGGTTATTGGTTATTGGTTATTAGTTATTAGTTATTGGTTATTCGTTATTGGCGAGTAACAACTAACAACTAACAACTAACAACTAACAACTAACAACTAACAACTAACAACTAACAACTAACAACTAACAACTAACCAAATTGTAGGAGTTAAAGATCGTGACAGAAGCGACAAAGAATCACCTGTTAGAAATCAAAGAAATTGGCCAGAGCATCTGGATGGACAATTTAACTCGCAATTTGATCGAGTCCGGCGAACTCAAAAAGATGATTGAAAGTCGCGGGCTGCGCGGGATTACATCGAACCCGGCGATTTTCGAGAAGGCGATCGCGGGTAATGTCATTTACGATGCTGATATCGAAGCTGGCATCCAGGCTGGTAAATCTGTACTCGAAATTTACGAGTCCTTGGTGTTTGCCGATATCCGCAATGCTTGTGATATCTTCGCTCCAGTGTACGAAGAGTCCAAGGGTTTGGACGGTTACATCAGTATTGAAGTGCCGCCAACGATCGCCAATGATACAGAAAGCACGATTAGTGAAGCCTTACGGTATTATCAGGCGATCGGCAAACCAAATGTGATGATCAAGATTCCCGGAACTGCTCAAGGATTACCCGCAGTCGAGCGAGTCATCAGCGAAGGCATTAACGTTAACGTGACTTTGCTGTTCTCCGTTGACAGCTACGTCGAAACCTTCTGGGCTTACATTCGCGGCTTGGAAGCGCGGGCGGCTAAGGGTTTGGATGTGAGCAACATCGCTTCTGTTGCCAGTTTCTTCTTGAGCCGGATCGACATCAATATTGACGGCAAGATTGACGAGAAACTCAAAAACGTCACTGATGTTGCTACGAAAGCCAAACTGGAAGCGGTGAAGGGAAAAATTGCGATCGCCAATGCCAAAGTAGCTTACCAGAAATATAAAGAGATCGTCGCGAGCGATCGCTGGCAGGCTCTAGCAGCAAAGGGAGCAGAAGTGCAGCGACTGTTGTGGGCGAGTACCAGCACCAAAAACCCCAACTACAGCGATGTGATGTATGTGGATGAATTAATCGGCCCCGATACGGTGAACACTTTGCCACCGAACACTGTGGAAGCTTGTTTCGATCACTGCGATGTCGCACCCCGGATTGAGAACAACGTGGCAGAAGCTTACGCGCTGATCGAAAGTCTTAAAGATCCAGATATCGATATCGATTTGGACAAAGTGATGGCAGACTTGCTCCTGGAGGGGATTGAGAAATTCGTCAGCCCGTTCCAATCTCTGATGGATTCGTTGGAAGAGAAAGTTAAGAAGCTCGCAACCGTCGCCTAAAAAGATATCTGTATCCTTGAAGGCAGAAGCATTTGGGAGTCGGAATAGATAATTGTTTTGGCTCTTGAATGGTGAGTTTTCCAGCCCTAACTGGAAAAACTGAGACCAATTGGTCTCAAAATGCCTACAGAGGAAAATCAAGTCTCTAGAATTTAGGTTCCTAAATGCTGAGTTTTCAGTCTCGAACTGGAAAAACTGAGACCAATTGGTCTCAAAATGCCTACAGAGGAAAATCAAGTCTCTAGAATTTAGGTTCCTAAATGCTGAGTTTTCAGTCTCGAACTGGAAAAACTGAGACCAATTGGTCTCAA